>JALWNV010000116.1 GCA_027083665.1 Helicobacteraceae bacterium | reverse complement strand
TGTGTTTTCCGATATAGCCGACGATACCGCACATTAGGCATCTCCTTTACAGAGCAGGGGGATTAATTTGGCGGCATTATCGCACATTTGCGGTGTCTTCTCGATTAAAAAGTGGTCGCGTGCGCGGTGTTTCGTGGAGTGGATCTTCGCCGTGGCGATCTGCATGTCGAGTGCGTCGATGGCACTGACGATATAAGCCAGAAGTCCCCGCTGGTTTGCCGTGTGAACCGCCAGTTCCGCATAGGTTTTCGAATGGTCGCAGTCGATGCGGACTTCATCAGTCCTGATCCGCGCGATATTGATATCGACACAACGGCTCATATCGAACGAATCTTCGATGATTTCGCGGATGGTTTCGTACATGTCTTCTGTCGGTGTCTGCAGAAAATCGATCTTGAAAAACTTGATATTGTCGAAAAGGGTAAAGACTTCCATCGAAGCGACGTCGAGATAATCCAGACGCCCGAGCAGGTACGACAGGTTCAGAGGGATTTTGCGTAATATGGCGATACTCAGGCCCGTTTCGGTATGCATTTCGTATTCGAATGTTTTGACCTGCCGTGCCAGCTCCGAGAGATGGACGATCTCTTCGGGAGAGTGCCGAAAGAAAAAAAGATTCGATTCGATTGTCATGATTTTTTTCTGCAGAATACGGGGCAGCTGTTTGAACGCATCGAGCCGACGGATACGCTGTTCGATTTTAAGCCGCCGTGCGGCATCAGTCAGGCGCTCTTTCTCCTGTGAGATTTCCAGTGCGGCCACATAGAGTTCGTAGAGCAGTTTTGCGTTGAAGGCATTGTAGATGCCGGGGCCGACTCCGCTCATGTCGGCATAGGTGAGGATATAGAGCATCGTAAGCATCCGCGGCGTTTCGAGGATCGACATGAATTTATAGAGGGTTTTCTCGTTATGGATATTGTGCCGCTGGGCGATATTGCTCATGAGGGTATGATGGCGTACGAGCAAAGCGGCATCTTCGATCGCCTGCTCGTCGAAACCCATCTTGGCCAGCAGCGGTTTGATCAGTTTGACACCGACTTCGCTGTGGTCTTGTTTTCTCCCTTTGCCGGCGTCATGCAGGAGGACGACGATTTTGAGCAGGGTTCTGTCCCGCCGTGTCAGTCCGTCGTACAGTTCCCGCACCATCTTGTCGTCGATAGTTTCGAGTGCCTTGATGCACTGCAGGGAGTGCAGGCCGACGGGATAGTGGTGATAGCCGTCGAACTGCGGCAGGAAAAGGGCTTTTTTCATCGCCGGGATCAGTTCGGAGAGGATACCCGCGTCGTAAAAAAGTTTGAGGATATCGTAAGTGTTGTCGCGCTCGAAAAGACGCCGCAGTGTCTGCTTGGTCCGTAAAGCGGCCGTATGTGCCGCCGCCGCATAGGTGAACTGGTTGACGACGCCCTGGGTGAACCGTATCGGTGTATCGTCAAGTCCGATCAGAACCGAAAGCAGTCTGTCGACGGGCTGCTGCGGAAGGCGGAACGAGCAGCAAAGCGTCGAACGGGTGAAGTAAAATCCCGGTGCAATCCTGTGGCGGCGGAGCAGGGGGATGTTTGTACGGTCGGTGAAAAGCGGTCCGGTCATTTTGGCGACGAAGATCCGGCTGAAGTTCTGAATTTGCCACATCGCTTCGATAACCTGTGCCGCCAGTTTCATATCGGTCGAGAATCCCAGCAGTTTTCTCACATGCGGCAGATGTTCGAGGTTGAGCCGGTCGTACTGTTTTCCGGTGACAAGATGAAGGGCGCTTCGGACGCGAAAAAGCAGCTCCAGCGCGACGCGGTAGCGGCGGTAGGACTCCTCGCTGAAGAGATCGCCGCTGAGAGACTTGAGCGAATCGATGTCATAGAGGGTTTTCGCGACCCAGTACAGAAGCTGGGCATCGCGAAGTCCGCCGACCCCCTCTTTGATATGCGGCTGCATCGAAACGGGATACTTTTTCCGCCGTGCTTCGGCCTCTTCGACCTTCGAATGCAAAAAAGCTGCCGGTTCATGCCGCCGGATACGTCCCAGTTCACGCTGTGTCGCATGCCAGGTGAAATTGGAACCGACGATAAACCGCGCTTCCATCATCGCTGTACGGATGGTGATGTCTTTCATGGACGCATCGAACAGCTCGTCGACTTTATGGACACGGTGCCCCAGCTTCAGACCTGCATCCCATGCCAGGTAGAGGAACTTCTCGATGATGGCTTCGGTATTGTAGCCCTCCAGCGGTACGTATACGATCATCAGGTCGATATCGCTGTGCACGCAGAGCTGTTCGCGCCCGTAACTGCCCAGGGCCACCAAAGAGATGGGGATGGAGCTGCGCATCGGCAGATAGTTTCCGAACATGCGCCGCAGCACGGTTTTGTACATCAGGGTGATAAACTGGTCGAGTGCTTTGGTATGCCGGACAAGAAAGTCTTTGCCCTGGTTCTCCTCGAAGATAACCGGCAGCGAGTCGAGGTAGGCGGCGATGTGCTGTTTGAACCGTTTTGAAATCTCGAAATCACCGGCACCGTTTTCGATCAGGGTTTCGATGGTTTCGGCAAGGGCTTTCACGTGGACTCCTTTGGGCTTATGATAATCATGATTATAATGTTTTTGGGCTTTAGCGGCCCCTATTTGGGTATAATGCGCGAAAAAAAGCGGACGGAGAACTATGCAGCGGATCGGATTTGACGAAGCCTTGGCACTCTATGAGGAAGATCTTTTTGAATTGGGCGGGACGGCAGACAGCATTCGCCGGGAAATGCACGGCAAAAAAACCTACTTCAATATCAATCGTCATATCAATCCGACGAATATCTGCAAGGATGTCTGTAAATTCTGCGCCTACAGTGCCAGCCGCAAAAACCCGAATCCGTACGCGATGAGCCACGAGGAGATCCTCTCCATTGTCGATGATATCGTGTCGCGTGATATCAAGGAAGTCCATATCGTTTCCGCACACAATCCCGAAACGGGCCTGCAGTGGTACCTCGATATTTTCCGGAAGATCAAGGAAAAGTATCCGCAGCTGCATGTCAAGGCGCTGACGGCGGCGGAAGTGAATTTCCTGGCCGAGGAATACGGCAAGAGCTACGACGAGATTTTGGATCTGATGGTTGAAAACGGGGTGGACTCCATGCCCGGCGGCGGGGCGGAGATATTTGACGAGAAGGTGCGCGACTATATCTGCAAGGGGAAGGTGAGCTCCGAGCAGTGGCTGCAGATTCATCGCAAATGGCATGAACGGGGCAAGAAAAGCAACGTTACGATGCTCTTCGGGCATGTCGAGGAGCGCCGCCATCGTATCGACCATATGATGCGTATCCGCGATCTGCAGGACGAAACGGGCGGTTTCAACTGTTTCATTCCGCTTGTCTACCAGCCTGAAAACAATTTCCTCAATATCAGGGAGTTTATCACCGCCAACGAGATTCTCAAGACGATGGCGTTGAGCCGTATCGTCCTGGATAACGTTCCCAATCTCAAGGCCTACTGGGTGACATCGACGGTCAATCTCGCACTCGTCGCCCAGGAGTTCGGAGCCAACGACCTCGACGGGACGATCGAAAAAGAGTCCATCAACTCCGCCGCGGGTGCCAAAAGCGCCAACGGCGTCGATCTGGAAGAGTTTGTACATCTGATCCGTGAAAGTGGTTTTGTTCCGGTCGAACGCGACAGCCTTTACAACGAACTGAAGGTATGGTAGCGTTTTTTGTCCCGTCGTCGAGTGATTGTGAATCCAAAGTGCGGCGAGGCCTGACGACTTCCAACGATCACGAGGGAACCTCATGAAGATCTCCGTCATTATCCCTGCCTATAATCGTGTCGCAACCGTCGCCCGTGCGATTGAATCCGTTCTGGCGCAGACATATCGGCCTCAGGAGGTCATCGTCGTCGATGACGGTTCGACCGATGCGACTTCGGAAGTCGTCAAAATGTACGATGAGGTTCTGCTGCTGCGGCAGAACCGTCAGGGGGTTTCCGCCGCGCGCAACAACGGGGCGATGATGGCAGACGGGGACTGGCTCGCGTTTTTGGATTCGGACGATACCTGGCAGACGGAGAAACTCGAAAAACAGGCAGCGTTTCATCATTTGCATCCGGAGTACGAGATTTCTTATACGGATGAGACCTGGATACGCGACGGCAAAGTGGTCGCCTTGCCGAAAAAATACAAAAAGACGCCGGAAACGACATTTGAAAATTCCCTCTCGTTTTGTTCGATCGCACCGTCGTCGGTGATGATGAAAAAGGCACTTTTCGAGACGATGGGCGGATTTGATGAATCGCTGGAAGTATGCGAGGACTACGATCTGTGGCTGCGGATATTGGCCGGACGGAAGATCGGTTTGCTTCCCGAGGCACTTATCACCAAGTACGGCGGCCATCCGGATCAGCTTTCGGCAAAACATTGGGGAATGGACCGTTTCCGGGTACGGGCACTGGAAAAGCATCTCGGCGGGCCGTACGATGTTTCTGTCCGCGAGGAGCTGTTAGAAAAATATGAAGTGCTGGCAACCGGTGCGCTTAAGCACGGCCGCGGCGAGGATGCCGCGCGATACCGTGCGCGTATGGAACAGCTGATAGCAGGATATGAGTAGGCTTTACGGCTTCTTTGGGTATAATCGGCCCTATGAAATTTTGGAAGCGGAGATCGGCCGATGGTCCTGATGATAGATAATTACGACAGTTTTACTTACAATATTGTGCAGTACTGCCTCGAGCTGGGTGCCGATCTCAAAGTGATACGCAACGATGAACTGAGTGTGGAGGAGATTGCAGCGCTCGCACCCGAAAAGATCATTCTCTCTCCCGGACCGGCGACGCCGGACGAAGCCGGGGTCAGCCTGGCCGTCATCGACCGCTTCAAAGACGAGGTGCCCATTTTAGGGATTTGTCTCGGGCATCAGAGTATCGCCCAGTCGTTCGGCGGGAAAGTTGTCCGTGCCAAACGCATGATGCACGGCAAGACCTCCGTGATGGAATGCGAACCGTCCTGCGCCATTTTCAGGCATCTGCCTGAATTTTTCACCGCGACACGCTATCACTCGCTGATCGTTGAGCGGGAAAGTTTGCCCGAGGCCATCGAGCCGACGGCATACAGCCGCGACGACAACGAGATCATGGCGTTGAAGATCAAGGATCGTCCGATCTACGGCGTGCAGTTTCATCCTGAATCGATTATGAGTGAGTTCGGTCACGAGATTCTGGACAACTTCTTGAAATTATGACACCGCGGCTGGCACTTTTTCTCATCTTGGGAATCGATGCCGCTGTTTTGCTTTTTGAAGCATCATCGCTTTCGTTGACCTACCAC
>JALWNV010000115.1:1875-5369 GCA_027083665.1 Helicobacteraceae bacterium | reverse complement strand
GTCGAAGACCAGCGCGCTTTTCGCGTGCCCCAGGTGCGCGTCGTCGTAGACGGTGGGACCGCAGACATAGAGCGAGACCTTGCCGGCTTCGAGCGGAACGAATTCGCGTTTCGTTTTGGTGACGGTATCGAAAATGTGCATGGTGTTCCTTTCTTTGTCGCCGTGTTACGGATTTATCAGCTTTCAGGCGGCATTTAGTGTATATTCACGAATATCGATCTCCGCACCGCTGTTGTAAATTTCAGTTGCACGCTTCAGCAGTTCTTTTGTAACGGTGTCGGCAATATATTTTTCACCGCAGTTGCCGCATACTTGTGCCGGAACATGTTTGAAAACGATGGTAGAGCCGTCCTTTTCCAGTGTGACGGTTGCAGTACCGTCAAAGGTTGTGCCGTGTTTGCAGATCATACATTGCATTATTTTTCCTTGCGTGTTTTAAAATCGCTCTCCCAGCCCTCAAGGTCAGGTCGGTAGACTGTGATGACAATAATCGTCCCGTGTTCATCGACTGCATAGACAACATGCAGAGGCGATTTGGGATCATAATGTAAACATAGAAATGAAGGATAAGGCGTATCGTCCGGATAGGATACAATTATCTCTCCTTCTTTAACAGCATTTTCAACTTCAGATTCCGAGATGTCACGTTCAAACATCCTCTCAATGGCGTGAAGCCGGTAAAAAAACTTCAACGATTGCTACCTTACTTATTGTCATTCATCGTATTGGATTATAGCATAGGCATTTTATCCCGCACAAAAACCAAACTAACGACCCTCAAACAGTAACGGCATCAGATAGACCTTTACCCCGATCATCATCACGGCGAACAGAACCGATGCAAGCAGCCACAGCATGCCGTCTTTTGGGCGAATTATATCAGACAGATGCGATTTCCCGACAGCCTTGAGCGTCGCGGCGAGCGCGACGAAACCGCTGATCGTCGTCGAGAGCGCGAGACCTGCGCCGCCGAGGGGGTAGATCAGCGCGAGGGAGAAGAGGATGTTCGTCCCCAGACTCCAAGTGGCGATTTTTGCCGCTTCGGCCTGCCGGCGCTGCGCGTAGAGCCAGAGCGAAAAGAGCTTGTTCAGACCAAAGGGCAGCAGACCGATGAGGTACATCTGCAGTATCAGTGCCGTGTGTGCGGAATCGGCGGCACTGAACGCACCGCGCTCAAACAGCAGCCGGATGATCTCCTCGGCGAGGACGGTGCCGCCGATCGCGGAAAGCCCCAAGAGGTACAGCAGAAAGAGAAACGCTTTGGAAAGCATCGCGCGGGCTTTGGCTTCGTCGCCGTGTTTAAGGTGGCGCGAGACCTTCGGAAAGAGCGCGACGGAGGTGGCGATGGCAAAGAGCGCCAGCGGCAGCTGGAAAACCCGGTTGGCGTAGTAGAGGTAGCTGATGACGCCCGCACTGAGGAAACTGGCCAGCCAGGTATCGAGAAACGCGGCGAACTGCGCCGTGGAATTGCCCCATACCGCCGGGAAGAACTCCCGGGTGAACCTGGACGTTTCTTCCCGGATCTGCGCCGCTTTTCGCCGGTAGTACCGGATGCCGCCGAGCAGCAGCCGGTGCAGTCCGAGCGCGCGGATGGCGAGCAGGTGCACGAGCAGCTGGGCCGCCCCGCCGAGAACGACGCCGCAGCTGAGGTAGAACACGACGGTCCCGCTGCCGTGTCCTTTGGCCAGCAGCAGGGCAAGGATCAGGGCGATGTTGAGCAATCCCGTCGCGAAGGCGGTCGTGGCGAAATGGTTTTTGTACTGCAAAAAGGTGCTCAGGAACGTCACGGCGAAGATAAGCGGCAGGTAGAAGAAGTTGATGGCGACGTACGGCGCGGCCAGTGCGACGGTCTGCGCGTCGAAGCCCAGCGCGATCAGTTTCGCCGCCGCCTGTGGAAAGAGGTTGACGGCGACGGTCATCAGCAGGATAAAGCCGAAAAAGAGCAAAAAGATGTGTACCGAAAAGACCGCCTTGTGGCGTGCGCGGGTGAATGCCGGCAGAAAGGTCTGCGTAAATGCCCCTTCGGCAAAGATACGGCGGAACAGATTGGGCAGTTTGAACGCGATAAAAAAGATGTCGCTGTAGACGTTGGCGCCGAGGATGGACGCCGTCAGCAGGTCGCGGACGAATCCGAGGATACGCGAAAAGAGGATACCGACACTGTTGGTGAAGAGGGATTTGAACATGGCCGGTATTATAGCCAATCGCGCTCAGACATGCGGCACACGTGTCACCCGGCAGCCGGCGTGTTTCAGCTTTTCGATGACGCTTTTCTCACCCAGAAAGTGCATAACACCGAACGCGAAAAAAAAGCGCCGCTTCGGATGCTCCTGAAGCAACGCGAGCACGCGTTCCGCCATCCGCCCGTTGCGATCGAACAGCAGGCGCTTCATAAATTTTTTTTCGATGGAGCGGTAGCGGGGAACGGCATACATCGTACGGCGGATGAAAGAGAGCATCTGTGGCGCATCTCCGCGCAGGTAGAGCCGTTTCCTCTCGAGGGCAAACTGTTTCTCTTTTTCGAGGCTGTCGAGGGTTCCTTCGAGCATCAGCAGCTGTTCTCGCCGCGTAAAGCTGTCGAGGGCGGCGATCTGTTCTTCGACGGTTTCAATGCCGCCGACGGGGCGGTGCCGGTTTTTGGCATAGCGGTAGATAACGGTGTCGAGTGCGGGCAGCATCGGGTATTTGAGCTGATTTTCGAGGGAGGCGAGCGTGGTGGCGAAAGCCCAGATCTTCATACGCTCGTAGCGTGCGACCGAGAGCCGGGGGTCGAGCTGTTCGAGATAGGCCTGCGCTCTTCGGTACAGCGGTTCCGGAAGCAGTGCCTTGAGGGGACGCCTGTCCGAACGCAGCATCAGGGCCGCACTTTTCATCCGGGTCGCCTGCGTCATCGGCACCTCCGTGTAGACGCCGCCGTCACAGCGGTCGATGATCTTTTTCAACCCCCACGGCAGCTCCTGCAGGGCGGGATCGGCGAGATGCATGGTCCCGAAGAGATAGAAGGTCTGCGTTCCCTTTTGGACTTTCCACAGGAAAAGGTGCCCGTTCCATTGCGCGCCCGAAAGCAGCGCGGAACAAAGAATCAGCAGGAGAAACAGCCGGTGAAATCGCATGCAAATGCCTTTAAAGCTACCTTGATATCATATGCAATGGTACCATCTTTTCAAAACCGGTACGTGTATCCCAGCCGGAGCAAAAGGCTGTTTTGTTCTCTCAGACCGTAGGAGGTAAAGACCTCTTCGGTGACGTAGGTATCGCTGCCCGCGTTGAGAAAGCGGGAGTATTCGATCAGGCATTCGAACGCCTGACGGGGGTCGAAACGGTACTCCGCGCCGCCGCGCAGGGTGTAGGCACCGTTGTCGAACGAGACGGTTCTGCCGCCGATCGTCGCGTGGCTGCTGACGGCACCGATGCCGACACCCAGCATCGGACGGATGCCTTTGCCGCAGGGAAGCCGGAAATCGGCGTTGAAAAGCAGACGCTGCATCGAGAGG
>JALWNV010000115.1:367-1865 GCA_027083665.1 Helicobacteraceae bacterium | reverse complement strand
CGGCAATATTCCCGTCCGCCGTCTGATCGGTGGAGTCGACCGAGACCTCCTGCGTGACGCTTCCCGGGCCGCCGTAGAGGCCGATGACGGCGTGTGCATGGTCGGGGATGAGCAAAAGTGAGGCGAATGCCGATTCGGCATGCGGATGGACAGTGCACAATCCCAGGAGTACGAGCAGTTTTTTCATCGCGGTTTCTCCTTCTGTGCCAATGATACACTATCGCCGATATAATCCGGATTTAACCCCCCGTGCACTAAAATGGCATTCGCTTAAAGGAGTGTGCGGATGATTGTAGGTATTGAAGGATCGGTCGAACACAAGGAACCGACGGTGGTACACCTGAACGTTTCGGGGCTGGTCTACGAGGTTTTCATCTCGTTGCAGACCTACGGCGCCATCCGCGGCAACCGTGTGAAACTGCATACGACCCATATCATCCGTGAAGACGCCCAGCTGCTGTTCGGATTTTTCGACAAAAGCGAAAAGGTGCTTTTCGAACGGCTGATCAGGATCAGCGGGGTGGGGCCCAAGGTCGCGCAGGCGATCTGTTCGACCTTCACGCCGCCGCAGTTCGCGCAGGTGATCGCCGCCAACGATCTCGCACAGCTCAAACGGGTCCCCGGCATCGGCCCCAAGAGCGCCGGGCGCATCCTCGTGGAGCTCGCGGGCTTCGATGGCGAACTCACGGCGGTCGCTTCCGCCGTGCCGGCGGCTTCGGGAGAGGCGGCGATGGCGCTGGAGTCGCTGGGCTTCAAAAAAGAGCAGGTGGCCAAAGCCCTGGCGAAATGCGAGGCGACCGATACGGCCGGTATGGTCAAAGAGGCGCTGAGACTGCTGCAGAAACTTTAAAGGACGTCGATTGAAATTAGCCATACTCTTCGGGGGTGCGAGTTACGAACACGAGATCAGTATCGTCAGTGCGATTACCGTCATGGAAAAACTTTCCGGCTTCGAGCTTGCGTTTATCTTCTGCGACCAGGACCATACCTTCTACCTGATCGACCGCAGCAATATGAAAGCCAAATATTTCGCGGAGGGGGGCTATAAAAAAGCGCCGGTCCTGACGCCGATACGCGGCGGTTTCTTGCAGAAAAAACGCCTCGGGGCGACCGAACACATCCTGAACGTGCTCAACCTGATCCACGGCGCCGACGGCGAGGACGGGACGATCGCATCGCTGCTGTCGTTTTACGGCATCCCTTTCATCGGCCCGCGTACGGACGCTTCGGTGCTCAGTTTCGACAAGCGCATCACCAAATGGTTCGCGCAGGGGCGCGGTATCAAAACCGTGGCGTTTGAGGAGTTAACCATCGACGGTCCCCGGACGCTCGAGACACCGCTGCCGTGCATCATTAAGCCCTCGCGGCTCGGCAGCTCCATCGGTGTCAGCGTCGTGCGCAGTGAAGCCGAGCTCGATTATGCGCTCGACGTGGCGTTTGAGTTCGACGACAGTGTCATTGTCGAGCCGTTTATCGAGGGCGTCAAAGAGTACAATCT
>JALWNV010000115.1:0-357 GCA_027083665.1 Helicobacteraceae bacterium | reverse complement strand
GAGGGCATCGTCTGCTCCATCGTCGAAGAGCCGCAGAAGAACGACTTTCTCGATTTCGACAAGAAGTACCTCGACTTTTCCCGTACGGGCGAGGTGGCGAAAGCACAGATTGCCGCGGAACTCGAAGCCGCGCTCAAGGCGGCCTTCGCACGGATCTACGAGGGCTTTTTTGAAGGGGCGCTGATCCGCTGCGACTTTTTCGTTATCGACGGCGAGGTCTATCTCAACGAGATCAATCCCATCCCCGGCTCGATGGCGAATTACCTGTTCGATGATTTCGCTTCGGCGATTCGCGACCTGCTGGCGCATCTGCCCGTCGCACGCCGCGCAGGCGTGGAGTACCGCTATATCCACTCC
>JALWNV010000114.1 GCA_027083665.1 Helicobacteraceae bacterium | reverse complement strand
ATAAAAAATTATCTCTAAAGCGGGGTTTGTTATGAGAAGAGGCAGAGCGGCATTGATGGTCGCAGTGATGATATTCGCATGGGCGGTGACGGCGGCGGAGCCTTATATGAATATCGTCGCCGCGTCGGGGAAGACGAAAGCGGAAACGGATGTCTACGCAAAGCAGATCGAACGCGCGCTTACCGATGATCCGACTTATCGGAAAGCGAAGGCCGCCGAACACGCGAAGATTGTCAGCCGGCGCTCGGGCGAACATTTTATCGCCACGATCGAACCGCTTCGCGACGGGGATACGGCTTTCGCCCTGCTCGAAAAAGTCCAGCGACTTTTCCCCGATGCCTATATCTTCACCCATCGCGGCGATACACCTTCCTCCATAGGGAAAATTACGCCGGTATCGTCAGCCGTTTCGCAGCTGCAAAGTAAGCCCGTCAAGGAAACGGTCGTCGTGGAGAAGATCGTGCCGGCCGAAGCGGGCGGCGACTATCGCCTGATACTGTATGCCGTCATCGTGCTGGCCGCGATCGCGCTGTTGATGATCTGGCGCAATATGCGTCAGCAGCGGACGATCAACGAGGTCAGCAAAAAACTTTCCAAAGAGCATGCGGTCCTCGAAGCCGTTATCGAGCAGCAGGAAGATCTGATGGTCAATGTCGGGCAGAAGATCCGCGAGCCGGCGCAGGAGATCATCAACAGCAGCGAAAAGATCCTTCAGACCGAACTCGACCCGGAGCAGTCACGAGAACTGCACAAGATCAGGCAGTCGGACGAACTGCTGCTCAATATTACCAATGACCTGATCGATTTCCTCAACCTCAAATCGGGCAAAGTCGAGCTCAAACATGAACTTTTCAATATCAACAACGTCATAGACGAAGTGGCGGGAACGGTCAGCGCGCAGGCGCGCGGAAGCCGTGTTGAGTTCATCTACGATATCGAAAAAAGCGTCCCGGCCAAGTTTATCGGCGACCCGCTGCGGCTGGGGCAGGTCCTTTCGAATCTGCTCGGTAACGCACTGAAATATACCGACGAGGGAGAAGTGCGGATGTCGATTCGCCGTCTGTCCGACGACGAGAGCCGTGTCGTACTCGAATTCAAGATTACCGATACGGGTGTCGGCATTGATGCTGATCGGCTGCAGGAGATTTTCGAACCGTTCGCTTCGGTCAGCGAGCTCAAAGAGAGCGGGCTGGGACTGTATATCTCCAAAACGCTGATCGAGATGATGAACGGTTCCATCGAACTGACGAGCGAAGTCGGCCGCGGAAGCGAATTTGTCGTCGTTTTGCCGCTCGAAGTGCCCGACCCCAACGAAAAACGCCATTACCGTCTTCCGGCGAAAGCTTATACCGCACACAGGATCGTGATCGTCGAGGCGCAGCCGAGTGCGGCGGATGCATTGAAAAAGATGCTGGAATATTTCAAAAACGACGTGAGTGTCCGTTCGGTCATCGCGATCGAGAACAAAAGCGATATTCTTTTCGAAAGCGATGTGATCATCGTGTCGGAAAACGCGTTTTCCGACGAAGTGAAATCACTGCTTCGCCGGGTCAAAGCCGAGACGCGGGCGAAGATCGTACTTGCGGGCAATATGCTCGATACGCCGCACGATATATCGCCGCTGACGCCGTTGATCGATGCCAGGATCATGAAGCCGCTGAGCCTGCAGCGGGTCTATGACCTGATCGTCGATCTTTTCGAAGAGACGATCAAAGAGGTCGATACCGACAATGTGACACCGCGCCATACGAAACCGACGGCGATCAAAACGGAAAAAACCTACGAGGACGTTCCGGAAACGCCTAACGTCACCAAGGCGAGTTTCAGCGATTTTGCCGGCGCTTCCGTGCTGATTGTCGAGGACAACATCATCAATCAGAAAGTTTTGGTCAGCCTGCTGGCGAACAGCGGTATCAAAGTGGAAGTCGCCAACGACGGGGTGGAAGCGCTTGATGCGGTGGAAAATCAGAACAATCGTTTCGATCTTGTGCTGATGGATATCAACATGCCGGTGATGGACGGTTACGAGGCGACGAAGCACATCCGTGCGGTTCCGGCGTTCAACGATCTGCCGATCGTTTCGCTGACGGGGCTGGGATTGCCCGAAGAGATCGCCAAGATGTATGCGCTGGGGATGAACGCACACTTGATCAAACCGGTACAGATCGGCCGTCTTTATACGGTTTTTACCCGATATCTCAAACCGAAAAACGGGCGGGACGCGTCCCGGGCGGTTCCAGCGGATCCGCGCTATGTCAACACCCCCGTGCTCAAAGCGGCCGACGGGTTGCGGCGCGCAAGCAACGATACCGAGCTCTACGGAGAGATTCTCGACGAATTTGCCAAGCTCTATTCCGGCGCGGAGCAGACCCTGGCGGTGATGATGCGCACAGATGATCTCGAAGGCGCGAAGAAGCTTTGCCTCGATATCAAGGGGGTCAGCGACAATATCGGGGCGGTCGGACTGGCCGAAGTGGCGGCACAGCTGCACGAAGCCCTGAGCAAAGGCGAAGAGAAGGAGCTGGTCAGGCTGACTGAATCGTTCGATGAGAAACTGCAGGCCGTACTCAAGGAGATGCGCAGATATTTGCCGTAAGCCGGAAAACCCCGGTCCGCGAAGCCGGGTGTAACGGCGGATTTAGCATCCATGCTTTACAATTAGGGCATGAGAATCGATAAATTTCTAAACGCGGTCAATATCACGAAGCGGCGTACAGTCGCGCAGGATATGCTGGCAAACGGTGTTGTCAGCATCAACGGCAAAGTCGCCAAGGCGAGCAAGAATGTCGAAGTCGGAGACAGGATCTCCATCGCTTACCTCAAGGGGGAAAAGCATTACGAAGTGCTGCAGATTCCCGTAACGAAATCCACACCGAAATCGCAGCAGGATCAGTATGTAAAGGAGACCGATTGACCTATCAAGAAGCACGTGAAGCGTTTGAAAAACTGTTTCGGAAGGAGATGGATGAAGCACAGATGCGGGAGTTTCTGCTCTCCGTCACCCTCGATGAACGGACGCCCGTCGAAGTGATCGCCGCGGCAGCGGCGGTGATGCGTTCACACGCGGTCGAGTTGCCCGTCGACGCGGCGCTGCGGCCGAAGCTGATCGATATCGTAGGCACCGGCGGCGACAAGAGCGGCAGTTTCAATGTCTCCACGACGACCGCGATCCTCTGCGCTTCCGCCGGCGCCTATGTCGCCAAGCACGGGAACCGTTCCGTTACGTCCAAATCCGGTTCGGCAGACGTCCTCGAGGCCCTCGATATCCGTCTCGATCTTTCGCTCGAGCAGACGGCGCGGATGCTCGAAGAGACGGGCTTCGCTTTCATGTTCGCCCAGAACCACCATCCAGCCATGAAGTTTATCATGCCGGTGCGAAAAAGCATCAGTGACAAGACGGTATTCAACGTGCTCGGTCCGCTGACCAATCCCGCGGGGGTCGAAAAATTCCTGCTGGGGGTGTTCGACAAAGCGTTCGTACCGAAAATTGCCCAAGCCCTGAAACTCAATCATGCCTCTTCGGCGCTGGTCGTCAGCGCGGAAGAGGGAATGGACGAGATCAGTATCAGCGGCGTCACCTATGCGGCGAGACTCCAAGAGGGCACGGTGAGGGAGTTCGAGATCGATCCCGAATCGTACGGCCTCAAGCGGGCGCCGTTTCAGGCGATACTGGGCGGGGACGCCAAAACGAATGCACGGATTTTGCACGATGTCCTTTCCGGTCAGGCCGAAGCGGCACAGCGCGATATCGTTATGCTCAATGCCGCCGCCGCTTTGGAAGCCGATGCAGCGGCGCGGGATATCAAAGAGGGACTGGAGATCGCCGAGGAGGCGGTCAAGAGCGGGAAAGCGAAAGCGAAGCTGGCGCAGATCGTGAAGGTCTCTTCGACACTGTGAGAACGTTGAAATGCGCTCTAAACGAGCTTGACCGTGTCATCGGTGCGGTGATGGATGCCTTGCCGCGGGGCGGTGTCGTGATCTTGCAGGGGGACCTCGCCAGCGGCAAGACGACCCTGACGAAAGCGGCGGCGAAGTATCTGGGTATCGACGAGCCGGTCACATCCCCGACTTTTTCGCTGCAGCAGCGCTACGGTGACCAGCTGTTCCATTACGATATCTATAACCGCGGTATCGAGCATTTTTTGGCGCTGGGTCTGCTTGAAGAGCTGGAAAAGCCGGGCTATCATTTCGTCGAGTGGGGGGACGACACCCTGGTTGACATTCTCCGGCTCGCCGGGATTCCCGCAATCGTTATCGAAATCGAAAAGTGTGCGCAGGACGCGCGCTGCTACAAGGTTCATCATGCATAAACTCGTTGCCAAAGATCTGGTCAAAACGATCAAACAGACCGAGATCGTCCGCGGAATGTCGCTGGAAGTCAATTCCGGGGAAGTCGTCGGTCTGCTCGGTCCGAACGGGGCGGGGAAGACGACCTCCTTTTACATGATCTGCGGGCTGGTCGAAGCGACATCCGGGAAGGTCTACCTCGACGACAAGGATATTTCCCATCTGCCGATGCACGAACGTGCCCGCGCGGGGATCGGCTACCTGCCTCAGGAGGCGTCGATTTTCAAGGACCTGACCGTCGAGGAGAACCTGATGGTGGCCGCGCAGGCGGCACTGCGCGACAAGAAAGAGCAGCTCGAGCGGATCGAAGAGATGCTCGATATTTTCAATATCGAGCCGATCCGTTACCGCAAGGGGATCAGTCTCTCCGGCGGGGAGCGTCGCCGTGCCGAGATCGCCCGGGCACTGGTGGCAAAACCGCGTTTTTTACTGCTGGACGAACCGTTTGCCGGGGTCGATCCGCTGGCGGTACTCGATATCCAGACCGTCGTGCAGCAGCTGGTGCAGCACGATATCGGTGTACTGATCACCGACCACAACGTCCGAGAGACCCTTGATGTCTGCGACCGTGCCTATGTTATCAAGAGCGGTGCGCTGCTGGCGTCGGGAACCAGCGAAGAGATCGCCGTGAACGAAGACGTACGGCGGCATTACCTTGGCGAGTCGTTTAAGTTCTGATCCGCTTCGTGGCCGGGAAGAGGGAAGCGGAAAGGGGAAAGAGGGGCTGAAAGTACGGCTCGATGCGGAACTGGTATTACGTCAGCGCCACGACGAAATCTCTTACGACCGGCCTGATCCGATTCTCGTGGCGCGGCGCTACCGGGAGCCTTTCAGTGCCCTGGCCTGTGCGCTCTTCGCCTACGGACGGGCGGACAGTATAGTGCGCTTTCTCGATTCGCTCGACTTCGCACTGCTCGATGCGGAGGAAGGACGGATCCGCGAGCGGCTTTCGAAACACTACTACCGTTTTCAAAACAGCGAGGACGTTATCCAATTCTTTATCACACTTGCCCGTTTCAAACGCCGTGACGATATGCAGACG
>JALWNV010000113.1 GCA_027083665.1 Helicobacteraceae bacterium | reverse complement strand
TACGGTAAAACGCCCGATGAGTACCCCTCCGGCAGCGGTGACACATTGTGGGCAGCCCTGTGGAACAGCAAGAAAGGCAAAAAATGTTTGGCATAGAAGAAAACGGATCGATCCACACGGGTTATTGTTCATTCCGACATACTAAATACACAAAGGTTTCCCCATGCTGACACATCGGTTAAAAAAATCTGTTTTATCCCTTCTGGTGCCACTCATCGGTGCTTCTTACCTCTATGGAGGAAGCGGCACACGATATACCACGATCATGTACGATGGACTGGTGATCGTGGTTCCTGTCCATAAAAACATGACCGCTCCCACCGTCGATACCGAGATCGATCCTTACACCAAAACACCCACGGTGACCGGGACATGTACGGAGGGGACGACGATTATACTCTATGTCGACGGTACCGCCGTCTCACCGACCGTAAACTGTGACGAGAACGGCACATTCAGCATTACGGTCGATGCATCGTCGGAGCTCAGTGACGAACCGCACGAGATTACCGTCATGCAAACCGACGCTTCCGGCAATACACTGTCTTCCGTAAACACCGTCACAGTCGATACCCATTCCTACATTCCGAATGAGGCCAATCTGACTGACAGAATGGCGGTGAAATTTCTCGATATGGCGACGATGGGTTCTACCCCGCAAATGGTACAGGAACTCAAACAAAAAGGGGTGATCGCCTGGGTCGATGAACAGCTTGCCAAAGAGTGGGACTTCAAAAAAGAGAGTATCGTTTACAATATGATGTACTATGCACTCAAAATGCGTCCATATGCCTACTGCGATAAAGCCGGCCTACCTCTCCCCCAAAATGATGCCGATATCGATAGTTTGATCGAAACGTTTTTAGCTGATAACGATACCGTCTTTAACCGCACGCTGATCCATGGCGGAGATGAGCTAGACTATCACTCCAGCGCTGTTTTTAGAGGTAATATTGAAGATGACGCACAGTTGCGCCAACGTGTCGCTTTTGCGCTGAGTCAAATCCTTGTTGCGAGTGAGTCAACCGACTTTTTCTTCAAAAACAAAGGCGAAGCGCTCTCCTATTATTATGACCTGTTGCTCAAAGGAGCATTTGGGAACTATGGGAATCTCTTGTACGATGTGAGCCTCTCCCCCGCCATGGCGACCTACCTGACCTATGCCGGCAATCGCAAAGAACACATCGATAACGATACCAACCAAACCATCTATCCGGACGAAAATTACGGACGGGAGATCATGCAGCTCTTCTCTATAGGACTTTTCGATCTCAATATGGACGGAACTCCCAAGCGTCGAAACGGCAAGCGTATCTCTTCGTATGAACAACAGGATGTGATGGAAGTCTCAAGGGTCTTTACCGGACTCATCTATGCTCACCATACTCAGCCCAACAACCACTCCCCTTCACTGTGGCAGAGTGACTCACTGCATCCGATGGTCTGCTATAGCAGCTACCATGATGACGATGCAAAAACCTTTTTTGGTCAAACGGTGCCGGCAGGACAAGATTGTTTTGAAGATATCAACGATACCATCAACATCTTGATGCACCATGACAATGCAGCGCCTTTTCTTGCCAAAAAACTGATTATCCGTTTAACGAAATCGAATCCAAAAACCGATTATGTCCAAAGAGTGGCAGAGGTATTTAAAAACAGCGATGGCAATCTGGGTAAAACAGTAAGAGCAATATTGCTCGACAAAAATATTTGGGACAATATCAAAGACGATCGTGCCGTCATGATCAAAGAACCCTACCTCATGTATACGGAGATGTTGCGTGCGATGAATGTCCAACCTTGGCCTAAACGCGAAGTTACCGATGACGATGGAACAAAACACTCCATAGACGACCATTACTATATGCGTTCGAAATATGCTGTGATCAATCAATGGCCCACCTATCAGCCAACGGTCTTCGGCTTTTTTAGCGACAGTTATCAACCCAATGATTTAGAGTTTAAAATGCGAGGCTTGAAAGCGCCCAAAGCCCAACTCTATACGACAAAATATATGGTGGGGATAGAGAACAATGCTCTCGATACTTTCAAACGCAACGAGTATCACTATCTCTATGCCGGCAACACAGACTCCAACGGCAGTTATACATTGGGACACAGAGGCGGACAGTTCCACACTTATATGCTCTTTGATTTTACAGACTATTTGGAGGAGTTTAAAAGGCCCGGTCAGGACTTCATAGACGGTCCAAGGGACGAAGCCGGACGGGAAGCGGCGGTGCGATATGTCATTCAGGATGCTTCGCAGCGTCTGCTGGGCAAACAGCTGGATAGCGAAACCGTACAACAGTTGGCGGATGCCTATAGAGATGTGTTTACCAGATATGCCGGCAGTTGGGACAACGAGACGATCCAAAAACATCTCGTCGCAAGAATCATCGCGCCGCTGATCACCGAGATCGTGATGAGCGAAGAGTATATGACAAACTAAGGAGACGGAGATGAAAAGAAGAGAATTTTTGAAATATACAGCTATTGTAGGAGGAGTGGGGGCTTTCCCTCAAATTTTATCAGCCGATCCCGGCAATACGCTCAGCGGTTTTAAAGCGATCGTACTTGTCGATATGCAGGGAGGAAACGATGCGCTGAACACTTTTATACCGGCAAGTACGGATGCCGGTGATGCGTTGACAGGGTATGATAACTATGTCAGGCAACGGGCGAGCGGTATCGCCGTCCCCGATACGGACTTGATGAATGACCTTCGCAGTCTTATCAGCATCGGTACCGGGCAGCTCGAGATCGGTTCCAACACGGCAAACCCCTACTACACCGGCGGAAGCAATGGGGCGAATCATTACATGAAAGGGTTCTATCTTCTCAATAACCACTTCGATAGCAAATTAGCCGTCAACGCCATGATGCCCGAACTTGCCTACTGGTTGGATCAAGGCAGGGGCGCTGTAATTCAAAATGTGGGAAACATAGGAGCACCCTATACCAAATCCGAATTGCTCAATGACAAAAGCAAACAACCGCCGAGTCTCTTTGCCCACAATATTCAAAATCTCCTCGCACACCTCGGCGTATCATACAGTATGACGGTTCCTACAGGATGGCTGGGCAAACTGGCGGATCAGTGGGGTGATGTCAACAGCGATCCGATCTATAAAATGAACATCAATCTCTCGGGATACGGTATTGAGCATGCGATGTTCGGTGCCAACACCTCTCCGATGAACTACAGTTATATGGGACCGACACAATTGGGTGGTGATATCGACAGCAACTATGAGCAGTGGGTCAATGAAACACGCACGGCAGGCAACCAGGATCCCTTCAGAAATCTTATAAGATCATTACGAAGCAGCAGCTACAGTGAGACGGTTCAAACGCTAATCGACTGGGAAAACATTAATGGGGATACCGATCTCAAAGCTATCACCGATGCCTATGGCAATAAAATCTATGATGGTGGAGAAGTCTCCAAATCGCAAATGGCGATGGATACGCCGGTCAATAACAGAGTGATCGAGTCGTTCAAAACAGCGGCAAAGCTGATCGCAATCGCAAAGCAAAAAAACTTCAAGCGCATTGTGTTGAGCATTACCGTGCCCGGATTTGATCAACACAGTCATCTCAAACGAGATCACAGTGTACGCCTGCGGGGGCTCAGCCTTGGCATCGATGCCTTCATGCGTGCCATGGAGACCAAAGGGTGGCTGGATGAGGTAGCCGTCGTGTCGCTTTCGGACTTCTCACGCTCTACCGCCGGCAACAGCGACGGAAGCGACCATGCATGGGGAGGCGCACAGTTTGTTCTTGGTGCGGTCAATCCCGGAAACTATGGGCAGTTCCCTGATTTGACAGTCGGTAATGATCAGGATATCTCCCATAGAGGGCGTCTCATCCCCACTACCTCTTATTCTGAGTATTACGGAAAAGTGTTGGAGTGGTTCGGTGCAAGCAGTGGTGAGATAGACAATGCATTGCCCGAACGCAATAATTTTGATTTGACAAGAGCAGATTTAAATTTTTTATAATCCTCGTATAGTATATCGGCTTATTGGTGTCAGTCATGTCAAGCTCAAGACCGGTTATCTTTCATATCCGATCGAATTTAATTATACTTATTGATTGAATTCACGAAACAAGGAAGCGAAGATGGATGAAAATGCGATAATGCAACGGCTCGACACCCTCCTCAAACTCCACGAACAAAACGCCCGCCGGCTTTCGCAGGTGATGCTCGTCCTCAAGGACCTCGGTGCGACCATCCGCGAAATGCAGGACGAACTCGCCAAAAAGCCCGACGCGGACGACCTCAAAAATGCGGTCGATCAGGTGCATAGACGCTTCAATAAGGTCAGGGAAGACCTTGAGACGGGCTTTAACGGTGTCGGGGCGGCGATTGGAGGAGCGGAAGGCAACGTCAAGAATAGGGTTATCGACACGGCGAACGAACTGTGGGCGGCGATCGCCGACCTGAGCGTGCAGGTGGAAAACCGCACGACGGAGCGCCTGCGAGAGCTGAAAAAAGAGATCAACGACAGTGAGGAGCGCCTGAAATGGAACGTTGACAGCAAATTCGGCGGGTGATGAAGAACAAAAAGGAAGTGTAAAATGGCAATAAACCCGGAAAAACAATGGACGGAACGAGGAAAAAACTCGGAAACATCCGAAAGTAAAATCGGCACCCCCAACACCGACGGCGGCGCGCAGTCGCTCGGCCCCGCCGCGGCGAACAACCCCGCCGCGCAAAACGGCGCGGGCATCCCCGTCGAGCCCGCCGGTGCCGCCTCCTCCGGCAGCCCGACCCGCGACCGCCTCATCAACGAGGGCGACGCCACGCCCGTCACGTCGTTTGTCGGTACCGGCTTCGGGACGTGGGCCAACGGCGTCAGCGCGATGTTCGGCGCGACCGAACGCGACTACAACGCTTCCGGCTTCGACCGCGTGGGCACCCTCTCGGAAAACCCCGCCGACGCCCCGAAAATCGCCGTCACCCGCCCCGTCGGAAGCACGGCCGGCACCGTCTCGCGCATGAGCGAGGCCGAATGGAACCGCTACTTCGGCTCCTCCCGCCCGAAAATGCGGACCGGCACCAAAGAGGCCAAGGCCGCGGGCAGGGCCGCCGCGAAACTCTCGCTCTTCGCCGACCTCCCCTCGTTCGAGCAGATGGCTTCCCGCACTCGCAGAAGCGGATAGGGTTTTTTCTCTCCCGCAAAAAAAATAGCGGAATGTTTCATCGGCGTTTTACGCCGATGAAACCAAAAATATTAAGCTTTAATTAAGATTATCCGTGCAGTTCTTCGGCCGGTATTTTGTCGACGTGCAGAAGCTTGATGGCGACCATGACGACGATGACCTCGAACAAAGCGGCAAGGATGAGTGCGTAATAGTGCAGCTTGTCGATACTGTGGTTGTAGTATGCC
>JALWNV010000112.1 GCA_027083665.1 Helicobacteraceae bacterium | reverse complement strand
ACGGCAGCGTCATCGATAGCGGCCGGCTGCGCCGAAAGGTTGAGGAAGCGCTGATCGTCGCCGAAGCGACAAACTACACCCGCGACCTCGTCAATACCACTCCCGACGACCTGACTCCAAACGATATGGCGGTACTGGCACAGGCACTCGCCGCGGACCACGGGCTTGTCTGCGACATTTTCGACGAAAACGCGCTTTACGAAGAAAACATGCACGCCCTGCTCAGCGTCGCGCGCGCCTCGGTCCACAAACCGAGGATGATCCACCTCGCCTACACACCCGAAAACGCCAAAGCGACGGTTTCGCTCGTCGGCAAGGGGCTGACCTACGACAGCGGCGGTCTCAGTCTCAAACCCGCGACCTCCATGGTGACGATGAAGATGGACAAAGCCGGGGCCTGTGCGGTGTTGGGGATGTTCAAAGCCGTCAGCGAACTCAAGCTCCCCGTCGAAGTGCACGGTTTTATCGGCGCGGTCGAAAACATGATCGGCGGCGACGCCTACAAACCCGACGACGTCCTCGTTGCGCGAAACGGCAAGACGATCGAGGTCCGCAATACCGACGCCGAAGGCCGCCTCGTGCTCGCAGACGTGCTGAGCTATGCCCAGGACACCGTCAAGGCGGACTACCTCTTCGACTTCGCCACGCTGACAGGTGCATGCATGGTCGCGCTGGGACCTTACACGACCGGGATCATGGGGCATAGCGGCAAGCTCAAGCACACCGTCCACAAAGCGGCGGACAAAGCCGGCGAGCTCGTCGGTTCCCTGCCGTTCAACGACTACCTCAAGAAGATGCTCAAAAGCGACGTCGCCGACATCAGCAATATCGGAAATAAACCCTACGGCGGCGCCATCACCGCCGCACTCTTCCTCGACCACTTCATCACCGACGAGATGAAACAGAAGTGGATGCACTTCGACATCGCCGGTCCCGCCTACACCGAAGCCCCCTGGGGCGTCAATCCGCACGGCGGAACCGGTGCGGGGGTGAGAATGACGGTCGAATTCCTCAAAACCCTCGCATAACGGCGGAGCGGCTTCAATGGAACACACGCGAAGGCTCAGACGATTCGCCGAACGTCTGAGCGCCGGATTGCGGCAGGAACTTGACGAAACGAAACAGATACCTTCGCATATCAAAAACGGAAATGTCAAAGAAGCGTTTATCCAGCTCGGCGATATCGGGAAGATGGCATTCATCGCTGTGCTGTGTGGGTACTGCCCGGCGGCGGCTTCTTCAGTACCCTCGTTGTAGGATTTTCAAACAGGATACGTCCGACTTCTTTTCAAAAAAACGATAAAAACGATCCCGGACGGTAACGGATGGAGCCGACGAAAATCAGCAACCGGACCATCGCCGCCATCTTTGACGAAATCGCCGATCTGCTCGAGATCGACGGAGCGAATCCGTTTCGCGTCCGCGCCTACCGCAGGGCCGCCCAAAACATCCTCGCACTCTCCAAACCTCTGTCACAGCTCGTTGCCGAAGGCGCGGACCTGACACAGCTTCCGGGGATCGGCGAAGCTCTGGCGCAAAAGATCACCGAAATTGTCACCACGGGCAGTCTGCATTATCTTGATGAACTGAAGAAACGCATCCCGCCCGATCTCGAACGGCTCCTTAAAATCTCCGGACTGGGGCCGAAGCGTGTGCATCAGCTTTACGAAGCGCTGCATATCCGTTCGCTCGCCGATCTGAAAAAAGCGCTCGATGAAGGCAAAGTACAGGCGCTCGACGGTTTCGGTCCCAAACTGGTGCAGTCCATCGCCGACGGGCTCGCACGGCAAACCGGCGTTGTGCGTCACCGGCTGTTCGAAGCCGATCCTGTCGCCCATGCCGTCGTCGAGAGCCTGCGCCGCTGCAAAGGGGTCCGGCGAATCGAAATCGCCGGGAGTATCCGGCGCCGCAAAGAGACCGTCAAAGATATCGATATCGTCGCGGGTACGTCAATGAATACCGATATCATGGAAACGTTCCTCTCGCTGCCCGATGTCAAACGTATCGTCATGCAGGGACCCACACGCTCTTCCGTAGAACTTTTCAGCGGCTTCCATATCGATCTACGCGCCGTCCATGAAGAGGCTTTCGGCTCCGCCTTGCACCATTTCACCGGTGCCCGTTCACACAATATCGCTCTGAGGACGATGGCTTCGGAACAGGGGCTGAAGATCAACGAATACGGTATCTACAAAGGCGTACGCCGTATCGGAGGGGAACACGAAAGCGACATCTACGAGAGGCTGGGAATGCAGTACATCGAACCTGAGCTGCGGGAAAACCGCGGCGAGATCGAATGTGCCCTGCAGCACAGACTGCCGAAATTGATCGAGCGCAAAGCGATCCGCGGAGACTTGCACATCCATACCGACCGCTCCGACGGCAGCGCCTCTGTCGAAACGATGGCACGTGCCGCGATGGCACTCGGCTACGAATATATGGCCGTGACGGATCATACAAAACATCTCACCGTCGCGCGGGGGCAGGACGAGGATCGACTCCTCGAAGCCCTTGATGAAATCGATGCGCTCAACGACAGGCTCGAAGGGTTCACGATCCTCAAATCCGCCGAGACGGATATCCTCGAAGACGGCAGCCTGGATCTCGGCGACGAAGTACTCCGGCGGCTCGACCTCGTCGTCGGTGCCGTGCATTTCAAATTCAACCTTTCCAAAAAAATGCAGACCAAACGTATCATCAAAGCAATGGAACATCCTGCGTTCAGTATTCTCGCCCACCCTACCGGCAGGCTCATCAACCTGCGCGACCCTTACGAGCTCGACATGCATGCCGTCATTGCCGCCGCAAAAGAACTCGGTGTCATCCTCGAGCTCAACGCCCAGCCCAGCCGTCTCGACCTGAACGACCTGCACTGCAAAACGGCAAAAGAAGCGGGAGTGAAGATCGCCGTTTCCACGGACGCACACTCTGTCGCCGATCTTCAGCTGATGGCCTACGGTATCGCACAGGCCCGGCGCGGCTGGCTCGAACCCGAAGATGTCGTCAACACCCTCCCCCTGAAAGAACTTCTTGCGCTTCTCGGACGCTGAGATACCCGCTTTTTTATATTGCGGTAAGTAATCGTACACTATCATTGAATCAAGACAACCAAGTGACTATTCAAGATGAAGGAAAGAAATGCATACCTATATTTTCAATACCGATCTCGGCACTTTCGAGATCACCAACGCCCATCCGAGCAATCACCATCACCGGATGTACGAACTGTGGCTCGGGGATGAAAAACTGGGGGAATATGCCACTGCCGAAGAGGCGGCAAACGACGTCGCGACTTTCAATACCGGCTATATCGAATGGGACAATCTTGAAAGCGACACCGTCAAAGCGCCCGACTCCATCGAAGGATGGACGGAAGTCCGCCCCAACGAACTCGAAGACGCCAACGATCTCGATATCCGGGAAATCGCCGAAGATCCTTTTCTCGGCAACGTTGCGGAATGACGCACACCGGAAGCCCTAAAAAAAGAGCCAGACCAGAAAGGCGAATCCGATCCCGAGATTCAGCCAGCTTCCCCCGTCTTCGAACATCATAATCAGCCCTTCATACCACAGCGCTTCAAGCTCCGATGATGGAGGTCCCAGCATCTGTGCATGCGCATAGGCCGTGATATCGGCTCCCCGGATAAACGCGATGATTTCCGGAGCAATGAAAAAAAGAACGACACCGAGGAATCCCCACACCGTCTTCGCCGGTTTCAATTGCCGGACACTTTGCCGGACTTTGGGATGCGAGGCGATCTGACGGGCTTTGTTTTGCAGTTTCTGTTTCATGTGCAGGTGACATTTTAGCACAGGTCGGCAGACCCGCTTCAGATCACCCGCAATCTTGAAAAAAGTGGCGGCCGATGTGCTACAATACTGAAAAAACCGATGACAGGAAGCACAATGAAAGACTATATCTACAATGCCGATGTCGGCACCTTCGAAATCCGTCAGGTCGAACACGAACTGTATCAGCTGTGGCTCGGCGACGAGATGCTGGGCGAATACGCCACCGCTGAAATGGCGGCGGACGACGTAGCCAACCTCAATACGGGTGTCCCCGAATGGGACGCGCTCGAACCGGGTGACGAGACCGTCCCAACATCGCTCGACGACTGGGCAGAGGTAAAAGAGGAAATCCCCGAAGCCTGAGTGCCGTCAAAAACGGTATAATGCGGCATGGACAGATACACCGTCGATGCCGAGCCTTTTGCCGAAGACGAGAAGCCTTCCTGGCTGCTGAAGCAGGAGGCCGACGCCGCAGAAGCGCAGGCGCTTGCCGCGAAAAATGAAAAGATCGTCTACCGTGAAGGCGACCAGGTCGGCAACTTCCTCTTCGTGCGCTATATGAAGTACAAAAACCGTGCCGTCTTCGCATGCCCCGACTGCGGGAAAAAGTTTCAGTACAATATCTATACGATCAAAAACAAAAAACGCTGCAAATGGTACAGGGGACATACAAAAGATGGATGAAGAAAAGATATTCGGCATGGTCGAGCGGTGTGTTGCCGACGCCGTGCTGGCGCTGGAAAACGAAATTCCGTTCATCCCTTTCGCCAAAGTTCTCGAGACCGGCGGAGATATCCGTGACATCACCTGCGATATGCCGGAGCAGACCCGGTGCTATGAAGCACTGCTGGCACGGCTGCGGGCCGAAGCGAAGATGGGTGATATCGAAGCGATTGCGCTGTGTGCACGCGTAAACATTCCGGAACATTACCATCCGGACGCATCCAACGGTATCCGCGTTCACCTCGAAGAGCGTGCCAAAGCCGGACAAAAAGTCTCCGCGCGTCTGCTTTACGTCCCTTACGAGCTTTTCGGCTCAAAAAACAAAGCACAAGTGACGGTCATGCTGCATCAACCTCTTTCTATCGGAATGCCGATGGAAATATTCAACTGAAAGGAAAACAACCATGGCGAAATCAAACACCTCCAGTGTCAAGATGGAAGACGGTCTGAAAAACCGCTACCTTGCGAGCCAGGGGCCCAAAGATCTCAAAGATTTCATCCCGGGAAAAAAGTCTGCCGGAAAGGTCAACGCCTCCAAAGGTGAAAAAAGCGCCGCGCAAAAAGCCAAGGCGAAGGCCAAAGCGAAAATGGCGAAGAAGTCGCGCAAGAAAAACAAGTAGGCTTCACCGTGTCGATGAGACAAATCGCAGGCGCTCTGCCGCTTTTACTGATACTCTCTACAACGCTTTTGTCACAGGAAATCGTCAAAGGCCGGACGGCACTGATCTCTTTTGCAAAAATCCCCGAAAATGCCGTGATCGTTTTCAGGGACAAAAAACTCCCTCTGCTGCAAAACCCGCTGCAAAAAGAGAAAACGTTCGTCCTCGTGCCCGTACCCTATCGCAGCAAGCCCGGCGACGCGACCCTGCTTATCCGCTACCACGGCGGAGAAAAGCGCGTGCCGCTGCGGATTTCAGACGGCAGCTACGCTTCGGAAACGATCCGTGTCGCCCCCGCAAAAGTCAAGCCGAACCCGAAA
>JALWNV010000111.1:1647-5556 GCA_027083665.1 Helicobacteraceae bacterium | reverse complement strand
CACGTCACCGGCTGCACGTGCAGCCGCTGCCGCTGTTTTCAGGGGAGAGGTTTCAAATGCACTGCTGGCATTGTCGTCACGCAGCCGCGGCATCGGAACCGCTTTAAACGGAGACGGTACGGTATCATCGCCCGGTACCACTGCCCTATCGGGATCATCTTTCACCACTTTGTAATGATCCCCCTCGGGGTAGATACTGTAACGGTCACGTCCGATCGTTACCGAACCGACCATTCTGCCGTGGCGCACACTCAGAATGACACGCCCTTTCCCGTCTTCGGTCCGACCGATCCAGTTGAATGTCGTATTGTCCTCCCGACTGTATTCCAGTCGTTCCCGGATCGCCCGTACCGTTTTGCCCGGCGCGATGTCGATCATGATCACACGGACATCGCCTTTGCGGGATACAGCTGCCTTTGCGCCGACAGGTTGCAAGGAACTTGGATCAAACTTGATCGCATACGCCCCCTGCGTTACTGTACCAATAACGGCTGCCGCTCCTTGAACTCCATAGACAACAAAAACACTCGTCACTATCATCATTATCATTCTTATCATTTTTTTTCTTTCCTGATTGTGGTACTGTAATTATGACATATTCACAGCTATCGCCTAATCCGGGTCTGAATCCCAAGTTCGGAAATAGAAAAACTCGTCATGAATGGGCACGATGCCCTATGCCTATCTCGCCGTCGCTATCGACTTGGTACTCCAAGCGCATACTCTCTTATACGCTGAGTACGACAACGGCTCTTTCACTCTTCACGACCAAAAGACTCCGATTTTATTCGGAGTACCCATTTCGCAAAAGTACCAATTTGACCGTCGCGCCGATCTCATTTTCATGGCAGGGCTTCATCAAGAAGTTAATAGCACCATTGACAGTATCCTGTATCTACCGGATCAGTAGCGGTTTCCCCACCTTTGAGGGTACCGCTAATTCAACAAAAACATATCGATCGCAGGCACCATCGGGTAGGCAATTTTAAAAACGGCTCCGTTGTAGCGGGCGTCAGGCGCACAGGCACCTTCATAATCATATTGCCGGAATCCGGAAGCACACCAGTTTCCGGCATTTTTCCTCGTAAAACCCGCAATGAGTCTGAGTGAACGGCGACCGTCCGGCAGACGCTCTTCCTGCAGGTTCATCCTGCCGGTTATATGTCCGTACTCCGAAACTTTGGCAGGAACCGCGGCAGAAAAAAGCGAGTAATCATTTGAATCAAGATAAATAGCGGAACCCCTACCGCTTCTGCTGTTCTCCAACCGGTGGGACATGGATCACATTGTCAAGATCATCGTTCTCTCAAAAATTCAGTTTGGTAATAACTCTTTTTCAAAAAAATAGCATCACCCCGAAAGGTGATGTTTTTCCCGTTAAAAAAGCGTATAATTAAACAAAAAGGAGTCAGACATGTCTACAGGTTTTTTTAAGAAGTTCATGGTGCCGGTTATCCTGCTGGCAGGGTTCTCCACAGCGATGTGGGCGGATTTTTACGTCATTCCGATCAACAAAAAGGTTGAGCATGTCATTCTCGTGGCAAAAAAAGGAGGCGATTTCACTGACGTCAAGGCGGCGATGGACTCCATCACCGATGCGAACGAGACCAACCGCTACCTGGTCTATGTGGGACCGGGGGTCTATACCGTCACAGAAACCATTAACCTCAAACCGTATGTAACTCTCAAGGGGAGCGGGGTAAATGCTACGCTGCTAAAAGGGGCTGTATCGAATGACTCCTTAGCGAGCAGTGCAATTATTTCAGGGGCGTGGAATGCCGGTATCTTGGAACTAACCGCCTTCAACACAGGTGGGGGTACTTACAGTATCGGTATTTACAACAATACTCAAGATCCATTCATCCGCAATGTGACCACAATAGGAGCGGGAGGAACAAACAACTATGGTATATACAATAGCTCATCTGCTCCAATAATAAGCAATTCGGGGGCGTACAGCTACGATGGAACCGTGTGTTACGGTATTTTTAATACTTCCAATTCCTTTCCTGTCATTCAAGATACAGAGATTTTGGCCAATGGCGGAACGGACAGCAATTACGGTATTTATGATTCCTCTTCCGGCTCGACCATAAACGGTGTAAATATAGAAGTTCAAGGTGGAAGCAGCAGTTACGCCATATATAGTACCAGCTCCAATCCGTCTATTAACAATGTAACAGCACACGCCTATAATAGTACGTATAATTACGGTATCTATTTCGACAGATCTAATGCAACTGTGACCAACGTGATCACAAGTGTATATGCAGGAGACAGCAATAGCAACAATTTTGGCATCTACAATACTCGAAATTCAGACACACAGATGACTGATGTAACAGTGCAAGCGGGAGGTGGGGCTAAGAGCCGAGGTATCTACAACGATTCTTCCTCACCAACCATGATCAACGTGACAGCGACAGCAAAAGACGCAGTAAGCAGTCTTGGTATTTTAAATATTTCTTCCTCTCCCAAGATCTTCCACAGTACGATAAGTGGAGAAACGGACGATATCAGCGGCGGCTCACCGATCTGCCACTATACGGTCGGCATCGTAGGCACCACCTACAAAGACCTGAACACCAGCTGTCAGTAGCCGGCACTCGGAGAATATCACGTCATCCTCGAATGCGCCTCCGGCGCGCCCCATCCCTCATCAATTTCCGAATCATATCGAATGCCATTCCCTCCCTGCGTCGGCCAGCACGGTTTTACAGCCCATGCAACAATATTGCAACAACTTTTATCTATAATAAACTCAGAACGATACAAAAAAGGAGTGGAAAGTGAAATTTTTTTTAAACATAATGCTTACTGCGGTATTGTTGGTATCCGTCAAACTTTTTGCAGCCGAGCAGTTGGTATTCAGTCCGACTTTCGATAATTTACTGATGGAAAGCTCTGTGGAAGATCAGTCCGATCCCAATGCGGCGTCCAACACAAACTATTCAAATTCCGAAAACAGTGTCGGCATCAACCATAGCTACTACACGTTTTACAATTATATCCGTACCATCAGCCTGATCTATTTCGATTTAAGCACCGTTATCGGAAAGACCGTCACGAACGCCACACTGAACCTGTATCCGACAATGTTGGCTGGCGACCCTGCAGGTGCAGCGGAACGGACCGACTACGTCGTCAGAGCGATTGCCGAAGGATGGTATCCGAACTCGGTCACCTGGAACACCAGACCGGCCTATTTTACGGCAATAGAAATTAAATTCGAAGTACCGTTTACCACGGCGGTTCCGACATCGATCGATGTGACTCCCATCGTGCAGAATTGGGCGAACGGTATATGGGGGAATGCCGGTTTTCGGATAGAAGACGCATATTATGAGGCATGGATGTGCAACTGTCTCGATGCGACCTCGTTCGGGGCGCTTGGCGGCGACCTCACCAAAATACCGAAACTGATTGTCACTGTCGAAGATCCGGTGCCGACAAAAGCATTGATACCCGTCATCAACAACCTGTTGCTGGAGTGACGTAAAATGAATGAATAATCCCGATGCACGTCCACATCCACTTGCTGTTGTGAAGGGATCGGGCTTATCCCCGGCCCTGCAACAATATAATAAACTGAAAATGAGAAAGAAGAAGGAGTCGATGATGTCCGCAACATTCCTCAAAAAGTCTATCCTGCCGCTTGTCCTGCTGGCAGGGTTTTTCACAACGGTCCGGGCTGACTTTTATGTCATCCCCATCACCAAAAAAATCGAACATGTCATCCTCGTGGCGAAAAAAGGGGGAGACTTCACCGATGTCAAGGCGGCGATCGACTCCATCACTGATGCAAGCAAAACCAACCGCTATCTGGTCTATGTGAAGCCAGGCACCTATACGATCACCACTCCCATTCAGCTCAAATCTTGGGTGACACTGATGGGCAGTGGCGAAAAC
>JALWNV010000111.1:0-1637 GCA_027083665.1 Helicobacteraceae bacterium | reverse complement strand
TTACACTGCTGAAAGGGGCTGTGTCAAGTACAGAGATTTTTGATAGTTGGATTATTTCAGGTGGAAACGATAGCTGTGGTATCTATTCGGATGATATCGATGGTGGCACACCGACCTGTTACGATACTGTAGGCAATGGAAATATTAATGCAACGTGCGGCATTTAAAGTTACGCAAGCCGATACTTTAAGCCTTAAAATGAAGCAGTTTGAAACCGTTTATTACGAAAGGGAAAGATGAAAATGAAAATCAATCAACTGAAAAAACTTACGCTCCTGCTGCTTTTTTGCCAGACGGTTCTATGGGGATGGAATGTCACGACGATCGATGCAGGCATCGACTTTGACAACCCTACATCGCGTGCGATCGTTGTTGACAGCAATGACCATCTTCATGGCGTGTTCGGCAAGAATCGTCTGTACCACAAAGAGTATGCTGCAGGTATGCAGACAGAAACCGTCGACGACACGTTGCACTCGGGACAATATCCATCTGTTGCGATCGATGCGGATGACATGCTCTATATCGCCTACGGCTCCGGTTTTACCACCTTGAAATGCGCGATCGGAACTGCCGGCAACTACCGGTTGTACACCGTAGACACCGATGTTATCTTACTGGCAACGACCATTTCCATTGCGGTCGACAGCGCCAAGGTTCCCCATATCGCCTACATCAAATCCGATAATACCCTGCATCATGCCTGGTATGACGGAACATGGCACACGGAAGAAGTTGTCAGTTCCGACGTACGCAACAATGTTTCGATCGCCATCGACAATAACGACAATCTCCATCTTTCCTATGGAACCACTAACGCATTGAAATATATTGAAAAAATCGGGAGTTCCTGGCAGAGCGCCCTTGTCGTCGGCAACTCCTCAAACGACAATGCCTTTTCCTCCATCGCCGTCGACAGCAGCAACAACGTCCGTATCGCCTACTACGCAAGCAATACCAATAACGGCGATCTGATCCTCGCCGAAAAAAGCGGTACTTCGTTTTCAAAAACCACGCTTGCAGGCAGTGCCGACAACTCCGGCTGGGCACCTTCACTGGCCATCGACGGAACGACCTGCTACGTCAGCTACAGAAATACCGACAGCAGCGGGAATATCACCATCAAATATATCCGTTACGACGGAACGATTTCGGTCGTTTACGTCGATACAATCTCTATCTTCGGCGACAGCGCTCTGGCCATCGGACCATACGGCGGCGTTTATGTCCTTTACAACTTCACCAACAGTACCATGGACTACTATTTTGACAACCAGCGCCATGTTTTCGTCACCAAAAGCGAGGTCGGAAAATACACAGCTGTGACATCCGACGGCAACGGGCACCTTCATCTCAGCTATACCGATAACGGCAAACTCCATTACGCGAGCAATGCCTCCGGAACCTGGGACACGGTCACGGTCGACGACAGCTCCTACTTCCGTGAAACCGCGATTGCCGCGGATGCAAACAACTACGCTCATATCTGTTATTACGACGATGGTGCCAAAGACCTCAAGTATGCGACAAACCGCAGCGGAAGCTGGAGCGTCCAGACGGTTGATGACAGCGGCAGTATCGGCGGTACCGACGGCACCTGCGATATCGCGCTCGACAGCAACGGCAAAGCCTATATC
>JALWNV010000110.1:386-5559 GCA_027083665.1 Helicobacteraceae bacterium | reverse complement strand
CTGTTTCATCTGATAAAACAGGCAGGTCTTTCCTCCGGAGAGGCAGCTTGACTTCTGCACCAGCGGTACCAGTTCGTAAACCGAATCGAGAATATCGCGCGCACCGACGGAGTAGGGGCCGAAATAGTCGATATCACTGCCGGTGACGACTTTGCGGGTGATCTCAAATCGGGGGTACGGTTTGGAGCGGTCTATGTAGATGTAGGGGTAGGTTTTGTCGTCGCGCAGCAGGATGTTGTATTTGGGTTTGAGCTGCTTGATCAGCGAGTTTTCGAGGATCAGTGCGTCGTGTTCGCTTTCGACGACGATATAGTTGAGCGAAGCGGCTTCGGCGATCATGTTTCGGATCCGGGCCCCGAGCGCGGGATTGGGACCGAGATCGGGGGTGAAGCGGAAGTAGCTCTTGACACGTTTTTGAAGGCTTTTGGCTTTGCCGATATACAGCAAGCGCCCCCTGGCGTCAAAATACTGATAGACGCCGGGACGGTCGGGCAGTTGTCTAATCTTGTCGATCATGGATATGCGCTTTGATCCGTTCGATCAGGCCGTGAAGGACCGGGTGGCTCGCCGGGTTTTCGAAGTTTCCCGTCGAACGTTCTTCGAATGCGGGAGCGGTCTCTTTTTCCCGCCCGTTTGCCGCGGCCGCCGGCGGAGTATGGGTCACGAACGCCCGGATGTCGCCCGGAGGCGTTTCGGCGCATTCGGGCGGTGTATACCGTTTTAAAGGGGCTTTAATCGAAGCGGTGATATTATCGAACTCCTGTTTGGCGCCCGGATGGCTCAGGACGAAATAGAGGATGCCGTTATGGAAATAGCCGTAGCGGATCAGCCGCTGCAGGTGCGGCGGAAAGAGTGCCTGTATGCGCCGGATGCATTCGAAGCGCGCCAATTTTGAAAATTGCGGTCTGTGCCGCAGCGAAGTGAGGATATGCGAAGCATTTTTCATATGATGATTATAGCGATTTGCCTGTTAAGCCTCTCTGGATGCGGCTACAAGGGGGATCCCTATTACGAACCGCCGAAAGAGCGGCACTGATGCAGTACGATATTCTGATCGTCGGTGCGGGAGTGGCGGGGCTGTATGCCGCCTTGAACATTCCCCCGTCCAAAAAGGTGCTGCTGATCAACAAGACCCGTCCCTGGGAGTGCAATACCTATTATGCGCAAGGCGGGGTGACGACGGCCCGCGACGAAGCCGACATCCCGGTGCATATCGCCGATACGCTCGAGGCGGGGGCGGGAATGTGCAACGAGGAGGCGGTTCATGTACTCAGCGAGACGTCGCGGGAGGTTGTCCGTGATCTGATCGAACGGGGGTTCGCCTTCGACCGTGCCGAGGACGGCCGGCTGCTCTATACCAAAGAGGCGGCCCACTCCGCGGACCGTATTTTGCATGCGGGAGGGGATGCGACAGGGCGTTACCTGCACCATTTTCTGCTTCGGAACAATCCTCACCCGATGCTCGCAAACGCCACGGTCATCGACCTGCTTATCGAAGAGGGGCAGGTCTGCGGCGTCGAAGTGCTTCACAAAGGCGAACGCAAACAGATTCTCGCCCGTCAGGTGATCATCGCCAGCGGCGGGGTCGGCTCGCTGTACCGGTTCCATACGAACGCGTACAGTATCAGCGGCGACATTCAGGGGATCTGCGTCGAGAAGGGCATTCCGCTGGAGCACATGGAGATGATGCAGTTTCATCCTACGGTCTATATCGGAAACCAGTCGGTGCGGAAGCAGCTGCTCAGCGAAGCCCTGCGGGGCGAAGGTGCGCGGATCGAGGATGAGGACGGTTATCGTTTCTTGCAGGACTACGATCCGCGCGGGGAACTGGCCCCGCGCGATATCGTCAGCCGTGCGCTGTTCGATTACCGGAAGAAAACGAAAAAGCAGATATACCTCTCTTTCGAGGATTTCGATCCGGAATATTTTCACAGGCGTTTTCCGAATATCAGCGAAAACCTCCGCAATATGGGATATGCCATTCCGAAAGACCGTGTCCCCATTTCCCCGGCGTTCCACTATGCGATCGGCGGGATCAAAACTGATCTGGAGGGGCATGTGGAAGGCGTCAAGGGGCTTTTCGCCGTCGGTGAAGTCGCGTCGACCGGCGTGCACGGCGCGAACCGGCTGGCAAGCAATTCGCTGCTGGAGGGGCTGGTCTTCGCCAGGCGTGCCGCCGATGCGGTTTTGTCCGAAGAAGGAAGCCGCTGCCTCGGCTACTTCCCGGTCAACCGTGAACCGCTCTTTCTCGAAGGCGACAAAGAAAAAAAAGAGCGCCTGCGCCGTATAATGTGGAAACATGTTTCGATCGTCCGTACGACGGAGGGGCTGAAAGAAGCCTGCGAGGAGATCGAGGCGATGCTGCGTCCGCCGATCGGACGCCTGCTGAAGCTCAGGCTGCTCACCGCGCGCGAGATCGTACGTGCGGCGTTGGCGCGCACGGAGTCCGTCGGCGTCCATTTTCGCGAAAGCTGACGGGCGTTGCTAAAGGTATATAACACCTTCGGAGGTGTCCGATTTATTTCAACTGGGAGTTCTATATGCACGAAACCGTATTGGATCTGACGACGACATGGGTCGGCGTCGCTGTTTTGGCGGTTTTCGCCATCGGTTACTATTTCATCGCGACGGAAGAGAAGTATGAGATAAACAAGTCGAAACCGGCGTTGTTTATCGGAACGTTCTCGTTTATGCTGATCGGGATCTATTATGCGCTCAACGGCCTGGACCCCGATCCGCTGCACCATGAGATGCAGAGTCTGATCGAGGAGATCGCGGAGATATTCTTCTTTCTTTTCGTCGCGATGACGTTTATCGAGACTTTGATCGAGCGCGGAGTGTTCGAAGCCCTCAAGTTCCGGCTCGTGTCGAGAGGCTACAGTTACAAAAAGCTTTTCTGGCTGACGGGGCTGCTGGCCTTTTTCATCTCGCCCGTCGCGGACAACCTGACGACGGCGCTCATTCTTTCGACGGTGCTTTTCACCATCGACAAGACCAATCACAAATTTCTCGTCCCCGGAGCAATCAATATTGTCGTCGCCGCCAACGCCGGCGGTGCGTGGAGCCCGTTCGGGGATATCACGACCCTGATGGCGTGGACGGCGCAAAAAGGGGAGTTCGTCGACTTCCTGTTCCTGTTCGTTCCTTCGATCGCCGGCTGGCTGCTGACGGCATGGCTGCTCAGTATGGCGGTACCGAAAGGCGAACCGGCTTTCGATGCGGAAACGGAAAAGAAGCCGCAGATTCGCGAAGGCGGCATGGTCGTTGTCTGGCTCGGCGCCTTGACGATTTTGATCGCCGTCGTCGGTCATCAGCTGTTTCATTTTCCCGCGATGTGGGGCATGATGTTCGGTTTGGCGATTTTGAAGCTCTACTCGTACCGGTTGAAAAAGCACAGTACGAACGGGTTCGATATCTATTTCAACATGCAGAAAATCGAGAACGATACACTGCTGTTTTTCTTCGGGATACTCTCCGCCGTCGGCGCGCTGCATTTCGTCGGCTACCTCAACTACGTCCACGATCTGTACAGTATGATCGGGCCGACCGCGTCGAACATCGGTGTCGGTTTTCTCTCCGCGATCGTCGACAACGTGCCGGTGATGAGCGCGATCCTCAAAGCCAGTCCCGATATGCAGATCGATCAGTGGATGCTGGTGACGATGACGGCGGGAATCGGCGGCAGCCTGATCAGCTTCGGTTCCGCCGCCGGGGTCGGTGTGATGGGGCGCTTGCGCGGTATTTATACTTTCGGCGCTCATATGAAATACGCCTGGACGATTCTCGCCGGCTATCTGCTTTCGATCGCCTTGTGGTACGTGCAGTTCGAAATCCTCGGTCTGTACTGATCTTTTTCTTCCCTGCGTGCGGGGGAGGCACAAGCAGCGCCAAACTAACCCGGAACTAACCCCTTTTAAGCTATCCTTGCAACATTATTTTTATCCAGAAAAGGTCGTATCGTGAAAGACGTCAATATTATCGTGTTGGACTTCGGTTCGCAGTATACGCAGCTCATCGCACGCCGTTTGCGTGAAGAGCGTGTCTATTGCGAGATCGTTCCGTATTACACAAAAGCGGAGGAAATCAAAGCCAAAAACCCCAAGGGAATCATTCTCAGCGGCGGTCCGTCGTCGGTGTACGCCAAAGATGCCTACGAGGTCGATCAGGCGGTGTACGACATGGGGGTGCCGGTGATGGGGATCTGTTACGGAATGCAGCGCATCGCCGTCGATTTCGGCGGATCCGTTATCCGTTCGGACCACCACGAGTACGGCAAGGCCGAGCTTTATTTCAATCAGGAACACGGGCATGTCTCCCCGCTTTTCGAAGGCTGCGAAGACGGCCGGATCGTCTGGATGAGCCACAGCGACCGGGTCGAAACGCTCCCCGAAGGCTTCGTTCCGATCGCGCATTCGGACAACTCGCCGTACGCGGCGATCGCCAACGAAGCGAAACGGGTTTATGCAATGCAGTTTCACCCGGAAGTGCAGCACAGTGAAGAGGGCTATCTTATGCTGCGCAATTTCGCACGCAAGATCTGCGGCGTGACGGAGAAGTGGGATATGGGCCATTTTCTCAAAGAGCAGATCGTCAAGATCCGGGAACAGGTCGGCGACGGCAAGGTGCTTTGCGGTCTCAGCGGCGGGGTGGACTCTTCCGTCGTGGCGGCCCTGCTGTATGAAGCGATCGGTGACCAGCTCGTTCCGGTCTTCGTCGACAACGGGCTGCTGCGCAAAGGTGAGCGTGAACAGGTCGAGGAGGTCTTCAAGATTAACCTGAAAGTGCCGCTGGTCGTCGCGGACGCTTCGGAGCTGTTTCTGGAGCGGCTGGCCGGGGTCACCGATCCCGAAACCAAGCGCAAGACGATCGGCCATACATTTATCGAGGTTTTCGAAGCTGAAGCGAAAAAGCACGACGGTATCAGGTTCCTGGCGCAGGGAACGCTTTACCCCGACGTCATCGAGTCGATCTCCGTCAACGGACCGTCGGAGACGATCAAGTCGCATCACAATGTCGGCGGTTTGCCGGAGTGGATGGACTTCGAGCTGATCGAGCCGCTGCGCGAACTTTTCAAAGATGAAGTCCGCAAGCTCGGCCGCGAACTGGGGCTGCCCGAATCGATGATCAACCGGCATCCGTTCCCGGGACCGGGGCTTGCCATCCGTATCATGGG
>JALWNV010000110.1:0-376 GCA_027083665.1 Helicobacteraceae bacterium | reverse complement strand
GACGTCAACAAACCCGATCTCGACCTGCTGCGCGAGGCCGATGTCATTTTACTCGACGAGCTCAAGGCGAGCGGATACTATACCCGGACATGGCAGGCATTCGCGGTGCTGCTCAACGTCAAAAGCGTCGGTGTCATGGGTGACAACCGAACCTATGACAATACCGTCTGCGTCCGTGTCGTCGAAGCCGTCGACGGAATGACGGCGACGTTCGCGCATTTGCCGCACGATCTGCTCGAGCGCATCAGCCGGCGGATCATCAACGAAGTCGACGGTATCAACCGGGTCGTCTACGATATCAGTTCCAAGCCGCCGGCGACCATCGAGTGGGAATAAGCCGCTGTTGACCGGGGCTTTTTCTCATTATAATCTCATT
>JALWNV010000109.1 GCA_027083665.1 Helicobacteraceae bacterium | reverse complement strand
TGAACTTTGTCCTCCCGGATCAGGTTGGCGATTGCCGGGATATTGATCATCAACTCCTGTGCGGCGACCCGGCCGCCGCCGATACGCGGCAGCAGCGCCTGCGAAATGATGGCGATCACCGAGGTCGACAGCTGGGCACGGATCTGGGGCTGCTCGTCGCCGCCGAAAACGTCGATGATACGGTTGATCGTCTGCGGTGCGGAGTTGGTATGCAGCGTGGCGAAAACGAGGTGGCCGGTTTCGGCCGCCGTCAGGGCCGCTTCGATCGTTTCGCGGTCACGCATCTCCCCGACGAGGATGACATCGGGGTCTTCCCGCATGGCGTATTTGAGCGCATTGGCGAAGCTGCCGGTATCGGTCCCGACGTTTCGGTGGGAAAAAAGGCACTTTTTGTTCTGGTGAACGAATTCGACAGGATCTTCGACCGTGATGACATGGCGCGCTTCGGTTTCGTTGATTTCGTTGATCATTGCCGCCAGTGTCGTCGACTTACCCGATCCGGTCGGACCGGTGACGAGAATCAGCCCTTTTTCCCGCCGGATCAGTTTTTTGAAGATAGGTTTGGCGTTGAGGTCGTCGAGGCTGGGGATGTCGATCGGAATGATACGGAAAGCACAGGCGATGTCCCCCATCGTCTTGTAATAGTTCGCCCGAAAACGGCCGACTTCCGGCAGCAGGATTGCGAAGTCGAGTTCGCTATGCTCTTCAAACTCTTTTTTCTGCTTTTCGGTCAGAAGGGAGTAGGCCATATCCTCGATCATCTTTCCGTCGAGTACCGGCAGATTCAGCGCGACGAGGCGGCCGTCGATACGGATCTGCGGTTCGGAACGGGCGACGAGGTGGAGGTCGGAAGCGTTGTAGGCGACGACGCTTTTGAGAAGTTTTCGGATATCGAGGGGTTGGCTCATGAGAGAAATTCTCCTTCGTATAGAGTTTGGTTGAAACCGATTATAACACGATTTTCTTTTTCGACGACCGGACGTTTTATAAGAAGGTTCTCTTTGCAAAGCCAGTCGCGTTTGCCCCGGGCATCGAGTCCGAGCGACTTGAGGCCCCGAGTGCGGTAGGCGGTGCTGCGGGCGTTGAAAAGCGTATCGATATCGGCCGTTTCCAGCCAGGCGTCAATCTTGGCGCAGTCGGCGGGGGTTCGGCGGAAGTCGACGAATTCGTAACCGATACCGTACTCATCGAAAAACTTCAGCGCTTTTCTGACGCTGTCGCAATTTTTGATGCCGTAGACCTTGAGCACGGGCTACTCGATAATTTTCGGAACGACGAAAAAGTGGTCTTCGCTGCGCGGCGCATGCCCGAGGATGTCGTCGTTGACGGCGGGATCGCAGTCGGGGGTGTCTTTGCGCAGCAAGGTGGCCTGCTCGGTCATGGCGAATGTCTCGCCGACGTTTTGCGTATCGAGTTCGGCGAGATTGTCGACAAAGGAGACGATTTCGCTCAACTGTCCGATCACCTCTTCACGGTGGGCATCGTCGATTTTGAGCATGGAGAGTTTTTCCAGTCGGGCAAGCAGGGTGTCGTCGATTTTCATCAATAGAAACCTTTCGGTGGATTTTTCGGGGTCAATTGTAGCCAAAAAGAGCTTACCCGAACGCGCCTGTATAACATAGTTAACGTGATTGATAGATATATTTGTGTAGAATATAATCAAAAAAAGGTCGATCAATGATAAAAACGAAACAAAACGGAACACGCGTCTGGGTGACGTTCACCTATACTCCTGAAGAAGACACACGAAGTGTCGTGCTTTCGGGAGAGTGGAACGGCTGGAAAGAGGAGCCGATGAAGCGGAAGAAAAGCGGCGAATTCTACCTGACGAAGGTTCTCGCCGCCGGCAGCACTTTTCAGTTTGGCTACAAGGTAGACGGGGTAAAATGGGAGGCAGAAAGCGAATGCCCGACGGTCGCTTCGCCGTTTGGGACGCGAAACGCACTGCTGCAACTGTAACGCATACGTTTCGGTCGCCGGGCGTGAGCCGTGAAAACGCGCCTTCAAACCACCCCTGCAAGGAGTTCGAATGAAAGCTGTTGTAATGGCAGGCGGATTCGGTACGCGGATACAGCCGCTGACGAATTCCCGCCCCAAACCGATGCTGCCGATCGTCAATATCCCGATGATGGAGCATACGATGACAATGCTCAGGGATCTCGGCATTACCGATTTTATCGTTTTGCTGTACTTCAAACCCGAAGTGATCAAGGCGCACTTTCAAGACGGCAGCGCGTGGGGGATGAATATCACCTATGTTGTTCCCGACGACGACTACGGGACGGCCGGAGCGGTCAAGCTGGCGCAAGAGCATATCGGTGACGACAATTTCATCATTATCAGCGGCGATCTGGTGACGGATTTCGATTTTCAGGCGATTTTCGACTATCATGCGCAAAAGCGATCGAAACTGACGATCACGCTGACCTCCGTCGACAATCCGCTGGAATTCGGGGTGGTGATCGCGGACAATGAGGGGCGTATCGAGAAATTTCTTGAAAAACCGAGCTGGGGCGAAGTGTTCAGCGACACGATCAATACCGGGATCTATATCATCGAGCCGGAGATCCTCGACTACATTCCCTATCGGGAGAACTTCGATTTCGCCAAAGACCTTTTTCCGCTGCTGATGCGCGAGGGTGTGACGCTGACGGCGGGTTACGCGCAGGGGTACTGGCGCGACGTCGGCAACCCCGACAGCTATCGCGAGGTGTACGAGGATATCATGGCCGGCCGTGTCGCGGTCAAGATGCCGCCGCATTCGCAGAGGTTCGCGGACGGGGTGCTCTACAGCGACCGGCCCTGTACGCTCGATGCGGGCGTCGAAGTCGTCGGAACGGTCGTGCTCGGCGGCAACGTGACGGTCGGAAAGGGCTGCAGGCTTGTCAATACGGTTATCGGCGACAATGTGACGATCGGAGAAGATTCGAAGCTTCGCAATACCGTCATCTGGGAAAACGTCACCATCGGTCGCAATGCGCAGATGGACGGATGCGTCATCTGCAACGATAACGTGATCGGCAAAAATTTCATTGCGAAAGCCGGACTGATCCTCGCCGAAGGGTCTGAGATCGGACAGCTTGTGACGGTCGAAAAGGACGTGACGATCTGGCCGAACAAAGTGATCGAGGACGCCTCGATCGTCAGCAGCAGTGTGATCTTGGGCAGCCGCTACAAAAACTCCATCTTCGAAAACGGTATGGTGATCGGCAAGTCCAACGTCGAACTCTCCTGCGAGATGGCGACGAAGCTGGCCGAAGCGTTCGGTGCCCAGCTGCCGGTGGGATCGACGGTCCTTATGGCGAGGGACTACCACAAAGGGTCGCGGATGCTCAAACGCGCTTTTGTCGGGGGACTGCTCTCCGCGGGCGTCAATGTCGTCGACTACAACGGTATCCCCTCCGCGGTGCTGCGCCGCAACCTGTCGGCGGACGAGCGGTATGTCGCAGGGGTGCATTTCCGCCAGAAGATCGACGATCCGACGAGTACGGTGATCACGTTTTACAATCACGAAGCGCTGCGTATCAATAACGAAGTGGCGAAAAAAGTCGAAAAGGCGTTTTTCAAAGAGGGCTTCCGGCGGGTGGACTATTCGCAGATCGGCCAGATCATCGAATCCGATCACGAACAGGAGTATGCCGCCTACCGCAAGCAGATGGAAGCGCTGCTGACGTCACATATGTTCAAATGCGTCGAGTGCCGAATCGCCGTCGATATGATGCACGGCATGGCGTCGGATCTCTTTCCGCAGATCCTCAACGATCTCGGCATCGACAACATGATCTTCAACGCCTACGCGGATGAGAAACGCCTGGCCAATATCAACACGCTCGTCAAACGGTCGAACGACGATATGCGCGCGGTGGTCCGGGCGATGAAACTCGACGCGGGCTTCATGCTCTATCCGTACGGGCAGCGTCTCGACCTCGTCTGCGACAAGGGGACGCTTCTGAGCAAAGAGACGGCGCTCAATGTCGTCCTCACGCTGCTCGACCGCGAAGCCGCCGCCGAGGGGAAAAAGAAGAGAGTCTTTCTTCCGACCTGGTCGGTCGATATCGTGCGTTTCGACCATCTCGAGATCGAACGCGGCAAATACGCCAATTTCAAGGCCGCGGACATTCTCCGGTACGATCTGCTGGCAACCGGCGACGGGAACTTTGCCTTTACCGAGTTCGCCACGCATCGCGACAGTATGTATGCGACGCTGAAGATTCTGGAGATGATGATCGAACAAAATGTCAGCCTTTCGGAACTGATCGAAGCACTGCCGCACTTTTTCTACCATACGACGCAGGTACCCTGTACGCAGGCGCTCAAGGGCAAGATGATGCGCCGTTTCCTCGAAGATGCGAAAGACAAGGAAGCGTCGACCGTCGACGGCGTCAAGATATGGCTGGGAGAACACGACTGGATCCTGATGATTCCCGATCAGTACAGCGATAACCTCAATCTCTATATTCAGGCACGTGACGAGGAGCGGGGACGGGCGATTCTCGAGACCTATACGAAAAAGATCGAGGAGTGGTCGAAGTCCTGATGCAGCAGCCACCCCTCAATCTCGCCTTTTTCTGGCACATGCATCAGCCCGATTACCGTGACAGCGAGGGTGTGATGAAAATGCCGTGGGTGTTTCTGCACGCGCTCAAGGACTATTACGAGATGCCGTGGCTGCTTGAACGGCATCCCGGTCTCAAAGCGACCTTCAACATCACGCCGCCGCTGATCGAACAGCTCGCGCTCTACCGTGAGCCGCTGACTTACGACTATTTTCTTTCACTGTGGGCGAAGCATCCCTCCGAACTCGATGCGGGGGAGCGGGGATGGGTGATCAAGATGTGCCGGTCCGCCCAGTTCGATACGATGGTCAAACCCCTGCCGCGTTTTGCCGAGCTGTACCGCAAAGAGACGCTCGACGACGCCGAGCTTATCGAGGCGGAGGTGCTCTTTATCCTCTCGTGGTGCGGCAACGCCCTGCGCGGGGGGAACGAAACAGTCAAGACGATGCTGGCACGGGGCAAGGGGTACGTTCAGCAGGACAAGGCACCTCTGCTCGATGCGCTTTGCGCGTTCGTCGCCGGCATCTTGCCGTATTACGCCGCGCTTCAGGAAGCGGGGCGTATCTCCCTTTCGACGACACCGTACAACCATCCCATTCTGCCGCTGCTGATCGATATGGAAAATGCCCGCCGGGCGAACCCGGATGCGGTGCTGCCCGACAATCCGTTGTCGCTTGAAGACGACGCGGTCGAGCAGGTCCGGCGCGCGATCACCTTGTACGAGAACACGTTCGGCACCGCTCCGCGCGGCTTCTGGCCGGCGGAAGGCGCGGTCGACGAAGCGAGTGTCGCGATCTACCGCGAACACGGTTTGCGCTGGATCGCGACAGACGAGGCGATTTTGTTCCGTTCGCTCGGCAGCGAAGAGCGTTCCGCACTTTACCGTCCCTACCGTTTCAACGAGGTGACGATCGGGTTTCGCGACCACGGCATCAGCGATCTGATCGGATTCACCTACCGTTTCAAAGCGCCGCAGGAGGCGGCGGACCATTTTATGCGGACGATCGAACCTCTGCGCCGCGGAGAGGAAG
>JALWNV010000108.1:3681-5595 GCA_027083665.1 Helicobacteraceae bacterium | reverse complement strand
CTGCAGTATAGCATTATAATCTTTTAAAATCTTTCAAGACTCGTTTTAAAGGAAATCTTTCGGATCCGCATCGGCGAAATGTCCCCATTTCAGCGGGGCACCCCCGAGGACGTGGAAATGGAGGTGTTTGACCTCTTGACCGCCGTCTTCGCCGACATTGGTGATAACGCGGTATCCGCTTGTTTTGATGCCCGCTTTTTCGGCGACCTCTTTGATAAACGGTGTCATTTTCGCCATCGTTTCGGGCGTGACCTCGTTGAAACTGTCGACATGGATTTTCGGGATGACCAGGATATGCACCGGCGCTTTGGGGTTGATATCGTGAAAGGCCAGAAAGTCGTCGCTCTCGTGGACGGGATTGGAGGGGATCTCTTTGTTGACGATTTTGCAGAAAAGACACATGATAATTCCTTGGTAAGCGTTTTTTGTGATTGTAGCGAAATTTAACCCGGGATCAAATCACTTTGGATACAATACGCGTAATAATTCAGGGGCTGTACGGCCCGCAAGGAGACCACGGGTGAAAGAATGGTATGACGCCATAGAATCCGCCGAGAGTGTCGGGAAACTCGAAGAGATACGTATTGCTGTCTTCGGCAAAAAAGGGGTACTCGCCGGTGAGTTCGCCAAGATGAAATCGATTCCCAATGAAGAAAAAGGGGCGTTCGCCAAAACGCTCAATACCCACAAAGCCGCTCTGACAGCCGCCTTCAACGCCCGCAAGGAGCTCCTGGCGCTCGAGGCGCTTGAAGCGGCGATGAAAGCCGAAGCGATCGATGTGACCCTTTATTCGCGCAAGAGCGGGCGCGGTGCGCTGCATCCGGTGATGCAGACGATGGACCGTATCGTCGAATACTTTACGGCGATGAATTTCTCGGTCAAGACCGGCCCGATGGTCGAAGACGATTTTCACAACTTCGAGGCGCTGAATCTGCCCAAGTACCATCCGGCGCGCGATATGCAGGATACGTTCTATTTCAAAGACGAGATGCTGTTGCGTACGCATACGTCGCCGGTCCAGATCCGTACGATGATGCGGCACAAACCGCCGATACGCATGATCGCACCCGGAGCGGTTTTCCGCCGCGATTATGATCTGACGCATACCCCGATGTTCCATCAGGTCGAGGGACTGCTCGTGGATGAAGAGGGCAAGGTGTCGTTCGCCAATCTCAAATTCATTCTCGAGGATTTTCTCAAGTACATGTTCGGCGACGTCGATGTCCGTTTCCGTCCGAGTTTCTTTCCGTTTACGGAACCGTCAGCGGAAGTGGACATCAGCTGTATCTTCTGCAAAGGTGACGGATGCCGCGTCTGCTCGAAAACGGGCTGGCTCGAGGTACTCGGCTGCGGGATCGTCGATCCGAATGTGTTCAAGGCGGTCGGCTACGAGGAGGTCAGCGGTTACGCTTTCGGACTCGGCGTCGAACGTTTCGCCATGCTGATACACCGTATCGGCGACCTGCGCTCTTTGTTCGAGGGTGACATCAGACTTCTGGAGCAGTTTCAATGATTATTACACGCAGCTGGCTGAACGAGTGGATCGACCTCGAGGGCATCACGACGGACGCACTGGCGAAAACGCTCAACGCGATCGGCCTGGAGGTGGACCGGATCGAGCGCTACCGGATGCCCGAAAAGATCGTGGTCGGGAAAGTGCTCTCATGCGAAAAACATCCCGATGCGGACAAACTCAGCGTCTGTCAGGTCGATGTGGGCGGCGACGTACGCCAGATTGTCTGCGGGGCGGCCAATGTCGCAGTCGACATGTATGTGCCTGTGGCTGTCGTCGGTGCCGTCATGCCCGGCGGCATGGTGATCAAACCGGTTAAGCTCCGGGGCGTCGATTCGGCCGGAATGATCTGCTCGTCGACCGAATTGGGGCTGCCGAAACTGGGCGAGGGAATTTTGCCG
>JALWNV010000108.1:0-3671 GCA_027083665.1 Helicobacteraceae bacterium | reverse complement strand
GGATGAGAGTGTCGGTGCGCTTGAAACCGGCAAGGCGCTGACGGAGTACCCGCTGCTCAACGACGACCTGATCGAGATCGAACTGACCGCCAATCGCGGCGACTGCCTCAGTATCCGCGGTGTGGCCCGTGATCTTTGTGCCGCGTTCAACCGCAGTCTCAAATCTTTCGAGTACGATGCTTCGGACGAAAACCGTGTAGGGATCGGCAAGTTGCTGCGTCTGGAAGTCGAGGGCGATATCGGTGTCAATGTCGACTATCATGCCGTCGAAGTCGAATCCTTTTCCGTTTCGCTGCTGATGCAACTGCGTCTGGCGCAGATCGGGGAGCCGCGGAACAATCCGGTCGAAGCGTGGCTCGAGTACGTGACGCACAGTACGGGAGTCATTCTGCGTGCCTATCCCGTCGCGTTTTTCGAACGCGGCGGGGAGGACAAAGCACAGATTACGCTGAAAAAAGATGAGCGGGGATTCGCCTGCGTCTACGGCAAACAGCTCGCTTCGGTAATCGGCATCCGTCAGGAAGAGGAGTCGCGTGTACACGAGGCCGCAGGCAAAATCGTCATCGAGGCCAGTTATATTCCGCCCGAGGTGATTTCGCAGCTGATGGCGGAGCACAAGATCGAAAGCGGTCCGCTCTATTACCGGACATCGCGCGGCAGCGAGCCGCAACTGCGTATCGGTGTCGATTTTTTCATGAAAATGCTTGAAGAGGCCGGATGCTGTACGATGTACGGCGGCAATCTCGAGCATACGGACGAATACGAGCCGCGCATGGTCCGGCTCGATACCGAATACATTACGCAGGTCATCGGCACGCAGATTGACAAAGGCCGTATCGCCAAAATTTTCCAGAATCTCGGATTCGATATCTCCAGATCGAGCGAAGAGCATTTCCTCGTGGCCGTTCCGCGTTTTCGTCACGATATCGTCAACCGTCAGGATCTGATTGAAGAGATCGTGCGGATCGTCGGTATCGACAACATCCCGTCGAAGCCCTTCGTTTTTGCCGAAGCGGACCGCCTGGAACCGGATTACTTCGCCTATAAAAAGCGTCAGACATACCGTCACCGCGCCGCACAGAGCGGTTTTTTCGAAAGTGTGCATTTTGTCTTCAACGAACGCGCGAAACTCGAAGCGTTCGGTTTCTCCTGTCTCGACGAGAGACTCGAACTGCTCAATCCGATCGCGGGGACCCTCGATACCCTGCGTCCCACCCTGCTGAGCGGGTTGCTCGAGGCGGCGAGCATGAATGCCAAAAACGGCCGCAAACGCGTACCGCTGTTCGAGATCGGCTCCGTGTTCGATACGCAGCGCCGCGAATCGGTGAAGATGGCACTGCTGTTCGCCGGACAGCGGGAAGCCGACAGTCTCGACAATGCCGGGAAGCCGGCCGTGATCGATTTTGCGGCTTTCAGCACTCTTTGTGCCGATATCGTCGGAGATATCGTGTTCAAACCGACGCAGCCGCCGCACAGGCTTGCCCACCCGTACCAGTGTGCATCGGTTTGGCAGGAAGGCCGAAAGATCGGTGAAGTTTTCCGGCTGCATCCGACGCTCGAAACACAAATGGATCTGCCGCAGACGCTGATGGGAGAATTCGATTTCGACGCACTGGCGTACGGACAGGTCGAGGCGAAACCGTATTCGAAATACCCGGCGTCGTTCAGAGATCTCAGTCTGGTCATGCCCGAGGATATTGCGTATGATACGGTTGCGGAGGTTATCGAAAAACACCGCAGCCCCGAAATGATCCGTTTCTACCCCGTCGACCGCTATCAGGACGAGAAGATGGGAGAGAAGATGAGCCTGACGCTGCGTTTTGTACTGCAGTCGCCGGAGAAGACCCTTGAAGAAGAGGAGATTACCGGTGCGATGCAGGCCGTACAGGATGCGCTCGAAAACGAACTGGGAGCGGTACTGCGATGAGCACGGTACGCATTGTTCCGGCGGAGGCATTCGATTTTTGCAGCGACAGCATCGCCGCGGACAAATCCATTTCCCATCGAAGTGCGATGTTCGCCACGCTGGCCGAAGGCGAAAGTATCGTCCGTAACTATCTTCGCGGTGAGGATACGATGAATACCCTGCGGATTGTCAAAGCGCTCGGCGCCGAAGTGACGGATGACGGGGAGACGATCCGCATCGTCTCCCAAGGAATACGCGAACCCGAAGACGTCCTCGACTGCGGCAACAGCGGAACGGGTATGCGGCTTTTCTGCGGGTTGCTCGCTTCGGCCGACGGCCATTTCGTCCTCAGCGGCGACGCCTATCTCCGCCGCCGTCCCATGAAGCGGGTGACCGCGCCGCTTCGCGCCATCGGCGCGGTGCTCGACGGCCGTCAGAACGGCGAGCTTGCACCGCTCTCCATCCGCGGCGGATCGCTCAAGGCATTTGACTATAAAAGCCCCGTTGCTTCGGCACAGGTCAAAAGTGCGATGATCCTCGCGGCGCTGCATGCGGACGGTCCGTGTTATTTCGAAGAACCCGAGCTCAGCCGCGACCATACCGAACGGATGCTTTCGGGGATGGGCGCGCATGTCCGGACCGTGGATCTCCGTACGGAGATCCACCCGGTGCAGGGACTGCTCAAGCCGCTCGACATCCGGATTCCCGCCGATCCGTCGAGTGCCTTTTTCTTTGCGGTGGCCGCTGCGATCGTGCCGGGCAGCCGCGCCGTGATCGAAGGGATAACCCTCAATCCGACACGAATCGAGGCGTTTCGGATACTTGAGCGCATGGGCGCGGACATTACCTATACGACGACCGAGGACCGCTACGAACCGATCGGCGACATTACCGTCTGCCATGCGCCGCTTCGGGCCGTGACCGTCGAAGAGAATATCGCCTGGCTGATCGACGAACTGCCGGCGCTCTCTATTGCGATGGCGTGTGCCGAGGGGACGAGTATCGTTAACAATGCACAGGAACTGCGGGTCAAGGAGAGTGACCGCATTTCGACGGTGGTCCGAAATCTGCAGCGCTGCGGAATCGACGTCGAAGAAAAAGATGACGGCTACCGCATTACCGGCGGCGAACTGAAGTCCGCGACCGTCGACAGCCACGGCGATCACCGGATCGCCATGAGTTTTATCGTCGCAGGGCTTGTCTGCGGAATGGAAGTGACGGATGTCGAATGTATCCAAACTTCGTTCCCGAACTTTTTTGAACTGCTTTCGCAGATGACGGAGGTTGTCCGTGAAGATTGAGCTGGCGGAAAGCTACGGATTTTGTTTCGGTGTCAAACGGGCCATCAAAATCGCCGAGGAGAATACCAACTCCGCGACGTACGGACCGCTGATCCACAACTCCAAGGAGATCGAACGGCTCAAAAACGATTTTCAGGTGGCATTGACGGAGAACCTCGACAGTTTCAAAGCCGGGGATACCGCCGTCATCCGGACGCACGGCATTCCCAAAGACGAGCTGGAAACACTCGGCAAGCGTGATGTCAGGGTAATCGATGCAACCTGTCCGTATGTGACCAAGCCGCAGCAGATATGCGAGCAGATGAGCCGCGAGGGGTACGATATCGTTATCTTCGGCGACGAGAGCCACCCGGAGATCCGCGGGGTGAAAAGCTACGCGCAAAACGGTGCCTATGTCGTGACCGATGCCCGCGAACTCGAGGATCTGCCGCTCACAGAGCGTGTCGCACTCGAGGCGCAGACGA
>JALWNV010000107.1 GCA_027083665.1 Helicobacteraceae bacterium | reverse complement strand
CTCGACGGCGATGGCGCGCGCGATACACAGGCGCTGCTGCTGACCTCCCGAAAGCCCGTTGGCATCGTCTTTGAGGCGATCGCCCACCTCTTTCCAGATCGCCGCACCTTTGAGCGCCGCCTCGACACGGCCCTGCAGCTCGGTCCTGTTTTTGATGCCCTGCAGGCGCAGGCCGTAGGCAACGTTGTCGAAAATGCTCATCGGGAACGCCGTGGGTTTTTGAAAGATCATCCCGATCTGCGTGCGCAGTTTGATCAGATCTTCTTTCGGATCGAGGATATTCCTGCCCTCGAACATGATCTTGCCCTCATAGGTATGGCCCGGATAGAGGTCGTGCATCCGGTTGAACGAGCGCAGCAATGTCGTTTTCCCGCAGCCTGAGGGCCCGATCAGCGCCGTGACGGCGTTTTTTGCGATGGGCATGTTGATCTTCTTAAGGTTCGGCGCCGGGGCACCGGCGTAGGTAAAACTGAGGTTCCTGACCTCCAGCGCTTTTTCTTCCGTCACTTCGACAATCGTTGCCATTATTTTCCTTTTTTCTTCAGCAGTATGAGCCGTCCGAGGATATTGATCCCCAGAATGAACATCGAGAGGATGAACGCCGCCGCCCATCCCAGCCGCTGCCAGTCTTCATACGGGCTTGTCGCGTAGTTGTACATCGTGACCGTCAGCGACGCCATCGGCTCGTTGAGGTCGGTATTCATAAAGTTGTCGTTGAACGACGTGAACAGCAGCGGCGCGGTCTCGCCGGCAATACGGGCGATGCCGAGCAATATCCCTGTCAGCACCCCGGCTTTCGCCCCGCGGTAGACGACCTGAACAATCACCTTGTACTTCGGCGCCCCCAGCGCAAACGCCGCCTCGCGCAGCGTCGAGGGGACGAGATGAAGCATATCGTCCGTCGTACGCAGGATGATGGGAATCATCATGATCGCCAGTGCCGCCACCCCGGCCCAGCCGCTGAAATGCCCCATCGGCGCGACGATGATCGCATAGACAAACGCCCCGATCACGATACTCGGCGCACTCATCATGATGTCGGAGATGTCGCGGATCGTCTCGGCCAGTTTGGATTTCTGCCCGTATTCGCTCAGGTACGTTCCCGCCAGCACGCCCAGCGGTACGCCGATAAGCGATGCCGTACCCACAAGGATCAGCTGGCCGACAAGGGCCTGTTTCAGTCCGCTCTCTTCATACCCCGGCGGAGCCCCTTCGAATACGAACACGTTCCAGTTGAGCGCTTCGAGTCCGTTGGAGACGAGTACGTAGAGAATCCAGAAGAGAAAAAAAAGCCCCAGTGCCGCCGAGAGCGACGAGAGTCCCAGCACAATTTTGCTGATCAGCTTGCGTTTTTCGACGGCGGTCATGACGCCCTCCTTGTCCGGCGCAGGAAGTAGAATTTCGACACGGCGATGACGATAAAGCTCATCACCATCAAAATCAGCGCCAGCTCGAAAAGGCTCGAAAAGTACAGATCCCCGTCGGCTTCGGTGAACTCGTTGGCCAGCGTCACCGGAATCGAGGTCGAAGGCTGCGTGATATCGAGCGAGAACTTGTGGACGTTCCCCATGACGAAGGTGACCGCCATCGTCTCGCCCACAGCCCGGCCGAGCGCAAGGATGAGCGAACCGATAATCCCCGCCTTGGCGTAAGGGATGACGATATCCCTGATGACGTCCCATTTCGTCCCGCCGAGCGCGTAGGCGGACTCTTTGAGGATATCGGGCGTCGTATTCATCGCGTCGCGGGTAACGGCGGCGGTGAACGGCAGGATCATGATCGCGAGCACGATGCCCGCGGCGAGCATACTGATACCCACGCCGCCGACGATATCGCGGACGATCGGTACGAAGTAGAACAGCCCCCACATCCCGTAAATGACCGAGGGAATGGCCGCGAGCAGTTCGATGGAGATTCCGACGGGGCTTTTGAGACGCTGCGGCGCGATCTCGCTGAGGAAAATCGCCACCCCGATCGCGACGGGCACGGAGAGCACCATCGCCAGGAACGTCGACATGATCGAGCCCATGATGGCGGCGTAACCGCCGAATTTCTCGAGATTCGGCGCCCACTTCTCATTCGTCAGAAACTCGAAACCGAAACTCTGAATCGACAGCATGGACTCCTGAAACAATACGGTGAAGATCCACGCGACGATCAGCAGTACCAGCAGGGCCGTCAGCCGTGTGCCGTTGGCGAAAAGCTTGTCCAAAACGGTAGACATCGTTCTCCCTTGCGAAATTGGTACCGCCATTGTAAAGTCCAAAGATTACAGAAATGTTACCGAGCCGCTGGGGTTTCGATTTCACTGCGCTGCAGCGGCGAAAGGTCAAAGCCGAAGACCGATCCGACGCCGACTTCGCTCGAAATTTCCAGCGACGTGCCGTGCATTTTCAGGATATACGAAACGATCGAGAGCCCCAGCCCCATCGAATTGTCCCAGGTATTCTTGACGACGCGGTAGTATTTCGAGGTAATTTTTTCCAGCTCTTTTTTTCCGATGCCCATCCCGTGATCGATCACGGAGAGCTTGTGCCCCTGCATCCGCACCTCGACTTTCTCCTCCGAATACTTCAGCGCATTGTCGACGAGATTCGTCAGTACGATTTCCATCATCGTCCTGTCGGCGAAAACCGGAGTGGACTCGAGACGGCAGACGATCTCGCGTCCGGCGTGTTTTTTCGCAAGACCCGAGACGATCTCGCGGCAGACGTCGGCGAGGTCGAACGCCTCCTTGTTCGGCGCCAGGTCGTTGTTTTCGAGTTTGACCGAAAAGCTGAGCCGGTCAAGCATCGTCGTAATCTTCTGCGCATTGGAGAGGACTTTTTCCAAAAAACGCTGCCGGATCTTCGGGGCGATATCCGGATCGTCTCGCAACGTCTCCGTATAGCCGACGATCGCCGCCACAGGATTTTTGAATTCGTGGCTGATCGCCGAGAGGATATCGCTGCGCTGCTGGTTGATCAGGCGCAGTTTCGCCGTATATTTGCGGCGCTGTTTTTCGCGCTGGCGCAGCTTTTTGACCAGGTTTTTCAGCTGGATCGCGATCTGCAGGAACTCGGCGTAATAGCTTGTCTTGATCTCGGCTTTGTAGTTCTTGCGCGCGATCTCGTCGAGATAGTCCGAAATCCGGTTGATGTCATGCCGCAGCCGCCGGCTCATCCGGTTGGCCAGGTAGTAGGCAAACGCGACAAACGCCAGAAAGATGAAAATCAGATTGACATAACTTTCCCAATAGTGCCCGATCATCTGCGCCAGCCCGATCGCCAGGCGCATCGTCACCTCCCTGCCGCGATACTTCACCCGTTTCGCCACGTAGAGCAGATCGTAGTGCAGCGTATGCGAATAGCGTATCTCCGAACCGTAGGGTTCACGCGCCGCCTGCATGATCTCCGGGCGCCCGGCATGGTTTTCCATCTGCGTCCGATCGGCATTGCTCTCGGCGAGCACCTTCCCGTCGCCGTCGATGATCGTCACCCGCAGCCCGGTGTCGCGGTGCACCCGCTGCGCGAACGCCTCGAGGTCCTTCACTTCCGGCAGATGCAGCGTCAGCAGACCGATATCCTGCCGCAGCCGTTCGGTGTAGTCGGTGATAATGATCGATTTGTACGTCAGATAGCCCGTCAGCGTCGCGACGGCGAGCAGACCGCCGAAGAGGGCGAGGAAGTTGATGAAAAAATGCTGATGGATTTTCAGCACAGCGTGTACCCCACCCCGCGGACGGTTTTGATGTAGACTTTGCTCTTGTCCGGGTCGATCTTCTCTTTGAGGCGATTGATGGCGACGTTGACCGTACGGTCCTGATACACCTCGTCACCGCCCCAGACATGTTCGAGCAGGTAGTCGCGATCGAGAACGATATGGCTGTTTTTGATCAGTGTATAAAGCAGGTCGAACTCCAGTTTCGTCAAGACGACGGGCGCCCCGCCGACCGTTACCTTGCGCGAAGCGAGATCGAGGCGGATATCGCGGTATGTCACGACCCCTTCTGCGCCCTTGCCGCCGGTGCGGCGCAGCATCGCCTTGATACGCAGCAAGAGTTCTTTCATATTGAAGGGTTTGGTCATGTAGTCGTCGCCGCCGCGCAGGAAGCCTTCCTCGATATCGCGGTCGCTGTCTTTGGCGCTGAGATAGATCACGGGCACATTGATCCCCTCATCCCGCAAAGCGGCGACGTACTCGCTTCCTTCCGCACCGGGAAGATTACGGTCCATGATCATCAGATCGACTTTCTCCTCTTCGAGTACCTGTCTGAGCGTTTTCGTACTCAGAAGACCGATGGTATCGAACCCCTCTTTGGAAAGATTGTACTCGATCAGTTCGAGGATATCCTCTTCGTCCTCGACGACGACGATCAGCGCCTCCATCCTTCCGCCTTACGATCCGTAGACCGACATCTGCCCGCCTTTTTTGGCGTAGACCATCAAATTGGCGATATTGACGGCACGGTCGCCGATACGCTCGAGCTTACGCAGAGTGCCGAGTACTTTGACGTACTCGATGGAGAGTTCGCTTTCGGAGATGATATTGGTCATGATATCCTTTTCAAGGATGCTGAAAAGGTCGTCGTTCTTGCTCTCTTCGACCATGACCTTGCGGTAGTTCTCCTCGACGTCGCAGGTATCGAGCGTGACAAAACACTCCCGGATGTATTTCATCGCGCCGATGGCGCTTTTGTGCAGCTGGACGATCACGTTGTCGAACGGACGCAGATCGCAGTCGCTTTGACAGTGTTCCTCGATACGGCGGGCGTATTTGCGGGTGCCGACCCCGATACGGACCAGTTCGTTGTTCATCTTGAGGTAGGTCACCAGCGTACGCAGCTCCTGTGCCTCCGGACCGAAAAGGGCGAACGTCTTGATGATCTCGTTGTCGATTCTGTCCGCATCGGCTTCAAGCGTTTTCAGTGCGGCACGCGCATTTTCATATGCCTGCGTATCACCTTTGACATACCCTTCGAGCGCATATTCGTTGCCTTCGACAATACTGTCCATCAGCCCGGCGATCATCTTCTCGATTTCATGCACTTTGTGATCGTATTTTTTCAACATCCGTTTCCTTTGTCATTATGATAACAATATTTTCCGGGATTTTAACTGCCGAAGATAACGATACGGTTACAAGAACCGCCCCGAAAGCCGCCGTTTTGTAATCGGCGTGTAACCAAAGCTTTTTACAATGCTTCCTGTAAATTCATCACAAGGACATCTTCCATGGTCAAACGTTTGACACAAACGCTTCTCGCCGTCGCCGTCGCGGCCACCGCTTCGTTCGCCGGCAGCCGCATCAGCGGCGCCGGCGCGACCTTCCCCGCCCCGCTGTACTACGACTGGGCCTACCGATACGCCAAAGCCACGCATGTGCGCGTCAACTACCAGTCCATCGGCTCCGGCGGCGGAATCAAGCAGATCAGCAACCGTGTCGTCAATTTCGGCGCTTCTGATAAGCCGCTCAATAGCAAGAAACTCGCCAAACTGAAACTCCTGCAGTTTCCGGCCGTCATCGGCTCGATCGTCGTCGCGTTCAACGTCCCGGGCATCGGCGACGAGCAGCTGAAGCTCACCAACAAAAACGTCGCCGATATTTTCGCGGGCAAGATCACAATGTGGAAC
>JALWNV010000106.1 GCA_027083665.1 Helicobacteraceae bacterium | reverse complement strand
ATCCGCATCTCCGACCGCAGGTACGGTAAATACATGACACTCGGGCAGTGCGGCTGCGAGAAACGCCGCTGTCGTCCCCGTACCCGAAGGCGTTGCTACCGACAGCCGTTCGATTCCGTGTGTCCGTTTCCACAGGGAGATCTCTTCGGCGAGTTCGCCGATGCCCGCTTTTGCCGCAGGATCGGCGCCGCCTTGAGGAATGACGCTCATTCGTGCCCTGTTCTCCGTTTTCCGTCTTCCGATTACCGATAGAAATTCCTTCGGTGCGACTTCATTCAGCCGCATGCCGAGTTCAAGCGCCTGCTTGTAATTTCCGGCCGGATTCGCTTTGAGATGTTTCGGAGCGGTTCTGGCAATGTATTCAAACCGCCATCCTTTGAGACGGCACAGTGCCGCGATGGAAAGCATGGCGTTGGACTGTATGCCGCCGTAAGAGACAATCGTATCGATTTCATGGGACGGGGTATGGATAAAACGATAGAGTTTCCGGTACTTGTTGCCGCTGAACAGCGGATGGATCAGATCGTCGCGCTTGACATAAAAAAGTCGCCCCGCGAACCGAAACGGTTCGACGGGACTGGGGAGGGAGAACAAATTACTTGTTGTTGTACGTGATCTTCGCGGAATCTTTGAGCGATTTCATCTTCGCTTCCATCTCTTTTTGAAACTTCTCCTGCTTCAGGCGCTGCTCGATAAACGGTTTCGCCTCCGCCAATGTCGCTTTTTTGCCGGCTTGCTTCTCCTCGAGATAGATGATATGGTAACCGAACTGCGTCTTGACCGGTTTGGTCGTGATCGAACCGACTTTCATGTTGAAAACGGCGTCGTTGAACTCCGGTACCATCTGCCCCTGGCTGAAGAAACCGAGGTCGCCGCCTTTGGGGCCGCTTGGACCTGTCGACTTGGCCTTGGCCTCTTCGATGAACTTCGCTTTGAGTTTCTCGCCGTGCAGCCCTTTGAGCTCGTCGATAATTTTTCCGGCTTCCGCTTCGGTCTTGACCAGAATATGGCGGGCATGCACCTTTTCTTTCTGGATAAACTCTTCGGGATGGGCATCGTAATAGGCTTTGATCTCTTTGTCACTCACCTTGATACCGTCAAGCAGTTTCTCCTGCCACACTTTCGCCGCCAGCTGCTTCTCGATACGCTTGACGATATCATCGAACTGTTTTTTATATTCGGGCGAATTAAGCACACCGTCTTTTTTCGCCGCTTCGTAGACCAGTTCCTGCATGACCATCCCGTCAATTACACGCTTTTGAAGCTCTTCTTGTTTCTCTTTCGGCAGTGTCGTGAAACGCCCCTGCGTCCCTTCCATCAATACCGCGTTCACCTCTTCGGACGTAATCGTCTTGCCGTTGACCGTCGCGAGGACAGTTGCCGATGCGGAAACACTGATCAGTGCCGCCGCCAAAATCGTTTTTACAACCAGTTTCATTTTTTCTCACCTTGCAATTGAAATAGTGCTCATCATTTTAGTCGGCATTGATAAACAGACGTCAAACGGGAAGCTGCATCTTCTTATTCCGCTCGTCTTTCATCTTCAGATACTGCTCGAGCGTCTGCAGCAAAAATTCACGATCGACCGGTTTGGAGAGGTGTGCGTCCAGTCCGGCACCGATGATCCGCTCCCTGTCGCCGGCAAGCGCTCTTGCCGTCAGGGCGATCACCGGCGTGAACGGCCGTTTGTCCCGCCGGTCGATCTCTTTGATGATACGTGTCGCGCTGATCCCGTCCATCACCGGCATATCGATATCCATCAAAACGATATCGTAATCGTTTTTCTCGTACAGATCCACCGCGATCTGTCCGTTGTCGGCTTTGGTGACGAGATAGCCCTGCTGCTCGAGAATCGTCGTAATGAGTTTCTGGTTGATCGGATTGTCTTCGGCCACGAGTATTTTCCGTGCCGCCTTCGCTGCAGCACCCTCCTCGCTTTCGGCCGGCTTCAGCAGCCCTTTGGGTACCTGTTTCCAGATCACGTTGAGCGCCTCGTACAGCTTTGTCGGCAAGACCGGATAGGTCACGATCGCATCGAGCAGCGTCACCGCCTCGAGAAATTCCGACTCTTTTTCGGCCCGGATGACCGGCACGAGCTGCAGATTCGGATACTGTTCTTTGAGGCTCTCGATCTTCGGCCGGCTCAATTGACGGCTGATCATGAACAGCGCATCCATCTCCCGCAGCCGGCTGTCGGTAAGGCCTTTGACCTCGATCGCCTCGACGCCGAAAAATTTCAGATATTTCTTGAGGATCTTCTGCTGAACGATATCGTGATGATCCTCGCTCCACAACGCGATCTTCGAGCCCTTCATCAGCTTGAACGGAGCCGGCGCCACACGCGGATGCCGCAGGGTGAAAGAGAAACGGCTTCCTTTGCCCACATCGCTCGCGACACTCAATTCGCCGCCGAGCATCTTCAGCAGTTTGAACGCCAGCGTCAGCCCGACGCCGAATCCCTCCTTGCCCCGGATCTGGTTTTCCCTCGTCGAGGCGAACGGACGCAGCAGCGTCTGGAGTTTCTCTTTGGGGATTCCTTCGCCCGTATCGGTGACGGAATAGCGTACAACCGTTTTGCGCCCCAGTTCCCGGACTTTGATCTCAACGAGAACCTGCCCTCCCTCGGAAGTGAACTTGAGCGCGTTTGAAATCAGGTTCCGCAGCACCTTCTTGATCTTTTCGACATCGCCGATCAGCGACTCGGGCAGATGCGGATCGATCATGAAAAAGAGCGAGATCTTCTTCTCCTGTGCCATATGACAAAACGAGTTGGCGAAGGTTTCGAACGCTTCGTACACCTTGAACGGTTCGCGTCTGAGCTTCTGCGCCCCGCTTTCGACCTGCATGAGGTCGAGCAGGTTTTCGACGTTTTCGAGCATGGCGCCGGCGCTGTTCTGGATGTGGGAAATATACTCACGCTGCAACGGATCGATTTTGGTCTGTTCCAGCAACCCCGCAAAACCGATAATCGAGTTCATCGGCGTTCTGAACTCGTGGGAGATATTCGTAAGAAACTGCTGCTTGAAAGATTCGAAATAGCTTTGGGCTTTCTTCGCCCGCTGAATCATCTCGATATCCTGCAGCAAAATCAGATAAAGCGTGTCGCCGTCGAGCACGACCGGCTGTACCCGCAGACGGTAGGTATGCCGGCGCCCGTCGCCACCACGCAGCAGCACCATGGGACTGCCCTCTCCCAGCGGCCCCATCCACTGCGGTTTGTCCGGAGTGAAACAGCCTTTTTCCCCGAGAAACAGCGAGGAGATTTTTCCGGCGGACTTCTCCCGCAGTGCCTCGAGCGAATCGGTTCCCGTAGCACGAAGCGCCGGCTGAGTACAGCCGACGAGGTTTTCCTGTTCGTCTACGATAAAGAGCGGATCACTCAACAGTTCGGCAAACGCTTCGAAAAGCTCCGCATGTGCTCTGTATTTTTCCGTCAAAGTCGTCAGTGGTGCTGTCATGATGGCTGTACCGTCATATGCAAATGTTTCTCCAGAATCGATTCAAGTTTTTCCCGTCCCAGCGGCTTCGAGATATAATCATCGAGCCCTTGCGACAGGATATGTTCACGGTCACCCTGCATCGCCAGTGCCGTCAGTGCGATAATCGGTGCACCCGTTTCCTTGTACAGCGAAAGGTTTCGTATTTCCTGCGTCGCGACAATACCGTTTTTGACCGGCATGTCAATATCCATGAAAATAATATCATACGGATACTTTCGGCACAATTCGACCGCTTCGGAACCGTTGTCCGCCGTCGTGACGGCGAAATTGTATTCCTGCAGCAGCAGTTTGATCAAGCGCTGATTGATGACATTGTCCTCGACGACAAGCGTCTTGACTTTTTCCCGGCGGCGCGGCTGCCGCGCGATACGCTTGGGAGGCAGTCTGAAAATCTGCGCCAGATGCCGGGATATCCGCGAAGGGATCAGCGGCTTTTTGAGCGTATAGTCCGCAAGCCGGCGCATACGTTCGGGCAACACCTCTCCCTCCTCGGCCAGCATCACGATACGGCACGGCTTATGCGTCGCACCCAGTTGCATGAGCCAGGCCGAATTTTCCCGTGACGCCACGATATAGAGCACATCGACATCGCTGCAATCGACGAGCTCGCGGTGGTGCACTTTCGTCACGGTCATCCCGAATGCCTGCAGATAACGGCTGAGCAGATTGGCCTCCGTCGCAAGATGATCATCGAACAGGACCACTTTCGCACTGCGACCCTTGACAGGGTCGAAACTCGTGACCGTTGTTCCGGCGACATCGAGTACAAACGAGAAATGCGACCCGCGGCCTTTTTCCGAACTGATCGCAAGCGACGATCCCATCAGTTCAAGCAGGCCCGACGTCAGACTCAAGCCGACACCGAGACGATGATCCGGCTGTTCGCCCGTTTCGAACGGCCGGGTAATCTTTTCGAGCATCGAGGCATCGATCCCGATCCCCTTGTCTTTGATGGAAAAGCCGATACTGTAACGGTCGCCGGCATGTGTTTTCAGTACGCGCACCTCCGCCTGGATACGCCCGCCCTCTTCGCTGAACTTGACGGCATTGTCGAACAGGTGATTGAGCACCTGCCGCAGTTTGCGCTGATCGGCTTCGATGTATGTCGGCAGCTTCGGGTCGATCAGCATGCTCAATTCGATACCGCGCTGCCGCGCCTCGTAATAAAAATGCTCGAAAACATTCTCGAATTCGCCGACGGGCCGAAACTCGTTGACCGCCAGGCGCAGCCGGCCGCTTTGCATCTGTGCCAGATCCAGCAGCGATTCCACCGTCGTGAGCATATGGCGTGCGGATCGGTCGATCATCCGGATATATTCGCTTTGCGTCGCGCTCGGATGCGAATGCTTAAGCAGATCCAAAAAGCCCATGATACCGTTCATCGGTGTCCGGAACTCGTGAGAGATATTGCTCAGAAACTTCTTTTTCGCCTCTTCGGCCTCTTCCCGCTCGCGTTTGGCGGCGATACGGTCGGTGACATCGCTCATCTCCAGAAAAAACAACCCGTCATCGCCCTTTCGGAACTGCTTCGAACGCAGGGAGAATATCGCGGGCTTTCCGTCGGGAAGCGTCATACGGACTATCGTATCGCCGTCTTGGTCATACTCGAGCTGCCGCAGCCACATCCCGTCGTCATCGGCAAAGATCTCAAACGAATCGTCGCCGAAAAAGTCCCCGATGCGGGCAAAACGATCGCGGAATGCCTCGATGTCCCGAAAACCGAACGTATCGTAAAAAGCCCGGTTCGCCCCTACCCATCCTTCTTTGAGACTGTAGAACATGATCATTGCGCTCTGGGCGTCGAGATAGTCGTAAAAAAGCGACTTGCCGATACACTCGCCCCAGATTTTCTCCGCGTTGTGACGACGGTCGTGTTCCCCGGCGAAAAGGCTCCTAATCCATTGTATCAAACCCATATTTTCATTTCCTCGAAAAAATCACTGCCTTTAGTGTATCGCGCCCGAGCTTTGATATAGATTATTCTTATAGCGTTTTCCCATGTTTCCCGAGATGGTACAATGCCGGCATGAAAAAAGTGAAAAAAGCGACCAAAAAAGAGATCGAAGCCATCAAGTCGGCGCTGCTCGAACGCTACAGCGATGCGGTGACGGAGCTGCATTACCGCAACGCCTACGAACTGGTTGTCGCCGTTGCCCTATCGGCGCAGTGCACCGACAAACGGGTCAATGTCATCACCCCGGCACTGTTCGAGAAGTATCCCGATCCCGCCGCATTGGCGCAGGCGGATGTCGAAGAGGTGAAATCCCTGATCAACAC
>JALWNV010000105.1 GCA_027083665.1 Helicobacteraceae bacterium | reverse complement strand
TTGAAACGGACGAGCAGAGAGGGTTGTTTCATCTTAAGTAACAATAAACTGAAGAGCGGGTTATCGATTTGATCGTCGGATTTTAGTGTGTAAATGAAGATGGTGATCACGACAGGACTTGAACCTGTGACCACTACCATGTCAAGGTAGTGCTCTACCAGCTGAGCTACGCGATCACTTTAAAGAGGCCGAAATTATAGCCTCTAAAAGTTTATAAAAAGCTTATGTCAAACGGCATTGTTCTTTTTTCCCGAAAAATCTCTCTGCATCGCTTCGCACCACTTCGGTTTGAGATTGAGCAGCAAAATCCAGACAACGGCCACATCGATCATCACATCGGCGAAATTGAAGATGGCAAAATCGAAACCGCAGTGCCAATAGACATAATCCACCACCCCCGGATGAATGAAACGGTCGTAGACATTGGAAAGTCCCGCACCGACAAGGATGCCCGCCGGCAGCATATAGCATACTTTTTTCAGCCGAAGCACATAAACGAGCACCCCGAAGATCAATACCAGCTGCACCCACTTGAGCCACCCTTTCAAAAACGCGAACATCGAAAACGCCACACCTTTGTTGTAGACAAGCGTCAGATCGATGCAGTCAGTATAGTAGCGAAAGCCCTCGAGAAACAGCGTCTTGATATTCTGATCGATGATGAAGATCCCTGCAAGCGCCAGGAAGAGTGCGACGACCGGTTTAGTCATTGAGCGCACGCCTCAAAAAACCGCTCAGACGCGCCATCGTCTCCGCCAGGGCATCGGCATCCTGCCCCTCAAGCAGAATCCGCAGCTTGTTTTCCGTACCGCTGTAGCGGATAAGGTGGCGCATTCTGGCATCTTCGACCGCCGAAAGCTCCGCCGCGAGTCCTTCAATCTCCCGGAGCGGCCGCTTCGTTTTGACGTCGAGGTTAACGAGTTTCTGGGGATAAAGTTCGAAAGGACGCAGCACATCCGACGCTTTTGCGCCGGATTTCAGCACCAGAGCGAGGACCTGCAGTGCCGTCACCAGACCGTCTCCGGTTTTGGCGAAGTCGTGCATGATGACATGTCCGCTCTGTTCCCCGCCGAAATTGAGTCCGTTTTCGCGCATCGTCTCGAGTACGTATTTATCACCCACTCCGCAGCGGTACAGTTTGAGCCCCGCTTCCGTCATGGCATCTTCGAGCGCCTGGTTGCTCATGACTGTCGCGACGATGCCGTCGCCTTTGAGCAGGCCGAAACGGTGCATGAACAGCCCCAGTGCGCCCAGTAGCTGATCGCCGTCGACCACCTCGCCCTTTTCATCCACGACTACCAGGCGGTCCGCATCTCCGTCGAGAGCGAAACCGATATCGGCGCGATACTTCTTCACCGCTTTGCCGACATCTTTGGGGTGAAGCGCACCGCACCCTTCGTTGATATTGAACCCGTCAGGCTCATGGTGCAGCACAATCACCTCGGCCCCGAGCTCTTCGAGCACCGTCGGCCCGACCTTGTAGCCCGCGCCGTTGGCGGTATCGAGTACGATCCGCATTCCCTGAAGACTCATCTCGCTCGGAAACGAGTTCTTCAGCTGCACGATATAGCGCCCGATCACGTCATCGATCCGTTTCGCCGAACCCATCGCCCGTCCGGTCACCTGCGCTTTCTCAATCCGTGCATCGTCGAAATAGATCGCTTCGATTTGCGCCTCGGTCTCTTCGGAAAACTTGTTGCCGTGCGCGTCGAACAGCTTGATGCCGTTGTCCTCGAACGAATTGTGGCTGGCCGAAATCATGATACCCGCGTCGCAGCGCATATTCTCGGTCAAAAACGCGATGGCCGGTGTGGGCATCGGTCCGATCTGCACCACATCGTACCCGACCGCCGTCAGACCGCTGACAATGGCGTTTTCGATCATATAGCCGCTTCGGCGCGTATCCTTTCCCACAAGGATTTTCCCGGTTTTGGAACCGCTCCGGAAATAGATCCCCGCCGCCATCGCGACTCGCATCGCCAGTTCCGCTGTGAGAAACGAACCCGCTTCTCCCCGCACACCGTCGGTTCCGAATAATTTCATTTTTGCCCTTCTTTTCGTCGACTTTGCGAAATACGCTAAAGTTTAACTTAATTTTAAATATTTTTAAGGTAGTATTCTACCCTAAATTTTTTTCCAGAAGGATAAATGCGATGGCAAACCACAAGTCAGCATTGAAACGTATCCGCCAGACTGAAAAGCGCACGGAACGTAACCGATTTTACCGTACACGCCTTAAAAACATCGTGAAGGCTGTCCGCAGCGCAATCGACGAAGGCGATAAAGAAAAAGCGACAGCAGCGATGACCGTCGCCAACCGGCAGATCCACAAGTTCGTCAGCAAAGGGATCCTGAAAAAAGAGACCGCTGCACGTAAAGTCAGCCGTCTGCAAAAAGCCGTTAACAGTCTGTAAGAACGACAGCGGGCCCGCCTCGGCGGCGGACCCATCCCCGAGGGGACCTCTTTCGGGGCGCGCGCAGAATACACCGCGCTTCACCTCCCTTCCGACAAAATGTCTCCGTAACAACCGTATCTACCATATTCAGGGAGAAAACCATGTTATCTGAAAAGCTGACCCCTTTTATCGACCGTTACAACGAAATCGGCGAACTGCTCAGCGCCCCCGATATCGCCGACGATATCAAACGCATGACCGAGCTCTCCAAAGAGCAGTCGGCGCTGCAGGCGATCGTCGACAAGGCGACTGAATACAAAGAGCTGCTCGAAACCATCGAGGAGAACAAAAGCCTGCTCGGCGATACGGAACTGGGCGATCTGGCCAAAGAGGAGCTCAAAGAGCTCGAACCCCGTATCCACGAACTCGAGGAGGAGATCAAGGTTCTTCTGATCCCCGCCGACCCCAACGACGACCGCAATATCATTCTCGAGATGCGTGCCGGCACGGGCGGAGACGAAGCGGCGATCTTCGTCGGCGACCTTTTTACCGCCTATACCCGCTATGCCGATCTCAAAGGCTGGAAAATCGAAGTGATGAGCGCCAGTCCTTCCGAAGCGGGCGGCTACAAGGAGATCACGGCGCTGGTCAAGGGCGAACAGGTCTACAGCCGCCTGAAATTCGAAGGCGGCACCCACCGGGTCCAGCGGGTCCCCGCGACCGAGTCACAGGGACGGGTCCACACCTCCGCCATCACCGTCGCCGTCATGCCCGAAGCCGACGATGTCGATATCCGGATCGATCCCAACGACCTCAAGGTCGATGTCATGCGTTCCTCGGGCTGCGGCGGGCAGTCGGTCAACACGACCGACTCCGCCGTGCGTATCACGCACCTTCCCACAGGCATCGTCGTGACCAACCAGGATCAAAAATCGCAGCACAAGAACAAAGAAAAGGCAATGAAAGTCCTGCAGGCGCGCCTCTACGACCTCGAGATGCAGGAAGCCCAGGCCAAAGAGGGCGCCGCACGCAAAGAACAGGTCGGCACCGGCGACCGCAGCGGACGGATCCGTACCTACAACTATCCGCAAAACCGCATCAGCGATCATCGTATCAATCTCACCCTCTACCGCCTTAACGAGATCATGACCGGCGGCCTCTTCGACGAGATTATCGACCCGCTCATCGCCGACGCGCAGGCAAAGAGTATGGAAGCGGCGGGACTGTAAGCGGCGGAGTCGATAGTCGAAAGATGACGCGGCATCCGTTTGCACTATTGCAGTGCATGCCCAAAACGCCCGACGCTAGAGCACCTGCAAACAGGTCTCGAACGTCTTCTTCACCAACCCCCTGAACGTGATCGTCTCCCCTTCCAAAGCAAGGTAAAGTGTTTCCCCGCTTTTGGGGTAGACTTCGGCTCGGTCGCCGATACGTCCCTCGCGGCCGGCGCGGTAGAAGCATGCCGCCATACCCGTTCCGCAGGCGAGCGTCTCGTCTTCGACACCCCGCTCGTAAGTCCGTACGCGGATGGAACCGTCGTCATCGACCGCGGCGATGTTGACATTGGCGTTGTATTCAAAACGCAGTGCACGTGCTTCAGCGAGGTCGAAATGCTCCAAATCGGCATCAAACGTCACCAAATGCGGTACGCCTGTATCGATCAGCCACCACTGCTTCCCGGCGCTTCGGATATCATCGCGCAGGATTTTCGGCGGGGTCAAATCGCTCTTGACCATCTCCCCCTCGACCTCGGCGCCGATAACGCCCGCAAGCGTCAGAAAGCGCATCTTCGAAGGAGCCAGACCGTTGGTGAACGCGTAATGGGCGCAGGCGCGGCTGCCGTTGCCGCACATCTCCGCGCTCGAACCGTCGCTATTGTAAAACTCCCATTCGAAATCGTACTCCGTATGCGGCACCAGCACGATAAGGCCATCGGCTCCGACACCGTTTTGGCGGTCGCAAAGTGTTATAGCCAGTTCCGACCGGTCCCGCTTCACGAAACCGTGAAACAGGACAAAATCATTCCCGCTGGCACTGTATTTGGCGATCATCATCTTGCATTTCCTTGACACGGGTATATCCCGACATAGTAATGTGCCGTGAATTATAGTCGTTTCCAGTTGAAACAATGGCGCTTTTCGCTATCATTAGTATATGTTCACAGATATCAAACAGCACTCTTTTGCCGACGGCCTGCTCGATTCGGACGAAAAGTTTCGGGCACTGGTCGAACACTCGGTGGTCGGGATCTACATACTCCAAAACGGCCGCTTCAGCTACGTCAACCGGCGGCTGGCCGAGATATTCGGTTACGATCGCGAAGAACTCATCGGCAGAAGCAATCTCGATCTCACTTACGCCGACGACCGGGAACTCGCCGCCGACCATTACAAAAAACGGATCGAAGGCAGTATCGAAGGGATCGAATATACCTTCCGCGGCATCACCAAAGACGGCAAACTCAAATATATCCATGCGTTCGGATCGGCATTCGGATACAAAGGTGAACGGGCCATTATCGGCACGCTGATCGACGAAACCGAAACGGTGCTGGCCAAACAGCAGCTCGAACGGCTCGCCCGTTTCGACAGTCTCACCGGCCTGTTCAACCGTCATGTGTTTCTCGACGAGTTCATGCGTGTCCTCGCCCTCGCCTCACGGCACGGACACGAAGTCGCCCTGCTGCTGTTCGATATCGACAACTTCAAACGCATCAACGATTCGCTCGGCCACCAGGTCGGAGACCGGATACTCATAGAGATCGGCGAACGCATCAAAACGACACTCCGCTCTTCGGACTTTTTCGCCCGAATCGGCGGAGACGAATTCGCCATCATTATCGAAGCGTACGACAATATCGATGAAATCGGCGGAGTCCTTCGGCGCATGCAAGAACGTATGGAACACAGCTTTGTCATCGACGGCTATTCGCTGCACCTCTCGCTGAGCATCGGTATCGCGCTCTTTCCCCGACACGGCCGCGATACCGACGCCATTCAAAAAGCCGCCGATATCGCTATGTACGAAGCAAAAAAAAGCGGTAAGAACCGCTACGCTTTTTTCGATGCAGACAGTGACGTCCTGCTCGAAAACATCCAGATGGAACACGATCTTTCCGCAGCATTGACTCAACGGCAGTTTCGGCTCTATCTACAGCCGCAGATCCGTCTGAAAGACGGGGCTCTGTGTTGTGCGGAAGCGCTTATCCGATGGGCGCATCCCGAAAAAGGCCTGCTGCTCCCCGAGCGTTTTCTCCCTATCGCGGGAGAATCGGGAATGCTCTACAAACTCGACCTGATGATGATAGAACGGACGTTCGAACTGCTGCATCGCTGGCGGACATCAGAACAGCATTCGACACGCATCGCCGTCAATATTTCCAACGCCCTTTTTCATCATCAGCA
>JALWNV010000104.1 GCA_027083665.1 Helicobacteraceae bacterium | reverse complement strand
CCCGCCGCCGGTGATATGCGCCATCGCCTGAATTTTCGGCTTGAGCGCTTTGAATGTTTTGACATAGATCCGCGTCGGTTCGAGCAGGACTTCGATCAGCGGCCGTCCGTTGAAATCGTGATCGAAAGCGAGACCCATTTTTTCAAACAGCACTTTCCGCGCCAGCGAAAAGCCGTTGGAATGCAGGCCCGAACTCGGCAGGGCGACAAGGAGGTCTCCTTCGCGAACGTTGCCGGCGGTATCAAGTTCACTCTTCTCGGCGACGCCGACGGCGAATCCGGCCAGATCGTAGTCATCTTCGGCGTACATTCCCGGCATTTCGGCCGTTTCACCGCCGATCAGGGCGCATTCGGCCTGGCGGCACCCTTCAGCGATCCCGCTGACGACGGCGGTCGCAACATCGACTTCGAGTTTGCCGGTAGCGTAGTAATCGAGGAAAAAGGCCGGCGTCCCGAAGTTGCAGATAAGGTCGTTGACGCACATCGCGACCAGATCGATGCCGACGGTGTCGTGAATGCCCGAATCGATCGCCAGTTTCAGCTTGGTCCCCACCCCGTCCGTCGCGGCGAGTATCACGGGCTCTTTGTAGCCCGAAGGCAGCTCGAACGCTCCGGCAAACGAACCGATCCCGCCGAGGACGCCCGGAATACGGGTCGATTTGACCAGCGGCTTGATATTTTCGACAAAACTGTTCCCCGCATCGATATCGACGCCGGCATCTTTATAGCTGATTTGACTCATGGTACGCTCCGGTTGCTAAGCGGCACCGCAAAGGGTGCCTTGTAGCTGAAAGTATATCGAAGCAAGAGTGAGTTGCGGTTTAGGGGCACTTTCAATGCCGTTAAGTTAAGACGCCAAAGGAGCAAAGCAGCCCCTTTGGCTACGCTAACGCTGAGTTCGCTTACGACTCAGCATTGAGTGCCTCGCTTGTACTGTGCTTTAGCACTTGTCGGCAACGGGCGCCCTGAAAGAAGTGCTCTCGGAGTGTGCCCGCGCGCCCTTGGCGCTTTTACGGGTAGCTGCATTACTATGTGTGACTCCTTAGCTTAATGGCCCTGGGGGCACCTCCGGAGACGTCCTTGTCCATACCCCGTTCTACTCTTCGGCCGGGGGAATCCAGTCACGGGGATCGAACGAGTAAAAATCCCTGAAAAGATTGAAAAGTTCGGGAAAATGCCTGTAGAGCTTGCGGGGGTGTTCGAAAAAGAGTTCGCTGGCAACGGCGAAAAATTCAGCCTCGTTGGTGGCGGCGTAGTCGCCGAGCAGCTTGTACTTTTCGAGATACCGGCCCCGGGTCACTGCCTGCGAAAGGGCGGCATAATCACGCTGCATGATACGGCTCCAACGATCGTAAAGACCGCGCTGAAGCGGCGGCGTCCCGTCGGGGAGACCGTCTTCGAAATCGAGTTCGTGGGCGAACTCATGAACGACAACATTGTGATGTGTCAGATGATAAGCCTGTTTGCGGACCTCGTGCCAAGAGAGGACGACGGTCTCCGCATTGGACTGACCTTCGAGTACGAAAGCGCCTTCGGTAAAGATCCCGCCGTTGCCCTGCACCTGTTTGACGATAAAGTCATGAGAGTAGATCAACACGGTTTTGAGAGAGGTATAACAGTACCCGGGTTTGCCGAGCACGATCAAGCAGGCGTAAAAGGCGGTGACGACCTTCATCTCGTCCGTCACGTCGAGACCGATGCCGACAAACCGTTTGGTGAAGATGAATTTCAAGACCGAGCGTTCGATCCGCCGCTTTTGCTCCGCGTCGAGCCGGGGATAATGGACGGTATGTTCGAGGTAGTGCCGCCATGCGTCGGGAAAAGGCATCGTCATCGCTTTTTTGATCTGCTGTCGTTCCCGGTACCATCGATAGAGATAAAAAAGAGCGGCAAGGACAAATACCGTGGAAAATATCAGTAAAATCGCGAGGGGATAGGGCATCGGTCAGCCTTGGCGAAAAGCAAACGGCCAACACTCCAGGGAGGCCGTTTGGTAATGCAATGTTAGCATATTTTTCTTACTTTCAGCTACGTTTTTACCCTTCGGTGGCATGATTGAAGCCAAATTAATCCATAAGGCGGTTTATGTACGAATACGACAAGGAATACTGGAAACAGGCACTTTACGACGCCTCGGATTACGACGAGCTCGAGGAAGAAGACGAAGAGGAGATCGGACCGGCCTGCTACGACATGCTCGAAGCAGCCATCGAGGTATTGGTGGAGACCGGCCATCATGTGTCACGCGAGGAAGTGCTCAAAGCGCTTTTGGAAAAAACGGCGGATTCACGGCGCTGAGTCCAAAGTGTGAAGCAGATTAAAACGACGGGCTCCGTCGTCTTCCGGATATTGCTTTGGCTGCTTCTGTTCATCGGCGGAGCATCGGTATCGGTCGGACGCGATCTTTCGCATCACGACAGCCTTTTTTTCAACGCATGGTTTCACATCGGAACGTTTGTTGCCGGAGTTCTCCTGATGAAGCTCGCTTTCCACGCCGCCGCCGTCGGCGGACGCGAGCTGGCCGCACACGGCCGGGAGGGAGAACTGCCGCGCCTGGAGACCAACCGGCTCGTGAGGGCGGGCATCTACCGCTGCACCCGCCATCCCATGCTGTTCGGCCTGACCCTGATTCCGCTCTCTGTCGCATTGGTGCTGGGCTCGCCGACGTTCATGCTTTTCGTCGCCCCGGCCGAGATGGTGTTTATCGTACTGATGGTGATTGTTTTCGAAGAGATGGAGTGCCGCAGGAAGTTCGGGGAGGCTTATGCCCGTTATACCAAAGAAGTTCCGCTTTTTCCCGGAAACCGGGAGTGTCTGAAATCACTTTTTTTAGGATAATCCCTGCACGGCTTCCGGGCACCGCAGATCGACGATGTTCGCGTCTTTGATTCTGCGGGTAATGATCCAGCCGGCAAGGTCGAACCATCGTTTCGTATGCGAAAGGATGTCCGAATCGGCCGTGACGGCAACGCCGTCGCAGGCTTTGATCCTACTGTCGACCCGGTCGGCAGTCCCGGCCCGGGCGGGGATACCGAGCTTTTCGGCCGTCTCGTTAACAAGTTTCGCGAGCCGGCCGCTGTTGGAGACCGGCCGGTCGAAAAGCCAGACGGCTTCGGCGACACCGGCCGCTTTGAGCGTCTCCAGCGCCAGTTCGACCGCCGCTTCGGTTTCGATCCGCAAGCTGTAGGAGCCGCGGATATCGGCGATATCGCGGTAGCAGCCGTCCATCCCCGGCAAGACGATACCGCCGCCAAGCGCCGTTTCGAGCGTGATCAGCAAGTTGAATCCATCGATACAGACGTTATCGTCTTTGAGCGTATCGAACGTTTCCGGGAGAGTGCGTGCAGCGCCGTCACTGGCGACGTGGACGATGGCGCGGCGTTCGCGCGTGCTGAGCTGATAACGGTTCCCCACAAATGTCACGGCGGCACCGGCCCTATAGCCGCGTATCAGAAGCCAGGAGAGGTCGCAAACCGCTTCGCGCAGACGTCCAAGGCGGTTTTCATCGAAAAAAAGGGCGTCCCCGGGTGCTGCTCCTCGGTGTTTTCGCATGAAACTTCCTTCTTTTTACATTCACAATAGTATACTATTAATCTCTAGGTCACTAGGAGCGGAAAACCGTACAGGCATAAGCGGGGCTAAAGCCTCCGACTCCATATTGTCGGTATCGGCAGCTTGAACGCCGCTTTAATATATGGATAAAAGGAGGGGGAATGCATAGACGGATTGCCGCGATATTCATAACGGCATTGATGATCATAACGACACTGTACGGAGGAAAAAGCATGGCGCTTCAAATCCATTCACCGGCTTTCGGAAACGGCGGGCCGATTCCGGCTCTTTATACCTGCGACGGCAGGGATATCAATCCCCCGCTGCGCTTTGACGGTGTCGATCCGGCGGCGAAATCGCTGGTGCTGATCGTTGACGATCCCGACGCACCGGACCCCGACGCACCGAAGATGACATGGGTGCACTGGGTGCTGTACAATCTGCCGCCCGATATCACAGCATTGCCCGAAGCCGTCTACGGACACGGCCTGCCGACAGGAACGCGGGAGGGAATCAATAGCTGGAACCGTACCCGCTTCGGCGGTCCGTGCCCGCCGATCGGACGGCACCGCTATTTTTTCAAACTTTACGCACTCGATACCATACTCACTTTTGCCGCGATACCGGACAAGGATGCGGTAATGCGCGCGATGCGCGGACATGTGCTCCAAGAAGCGGTCCTGACGGGGACGTACAGGAAACAGTGAGGATGCAGCTGACGTTTCTCGGTACGAGCGCAGGCAAGCCGACCAAAGAGCGCAACGTTTCGGCAACCGCACTGCAGTTCGGGCAAGACGGCAAATGGTACCTTTTCGACTGCGGAGAGGGTACGCAGCACCGGCTGCTGGAGGCCCCGCTTTCCGTCGGAAAGCTCGCCGCGATCTTCATCACCCATCTTCACGGCGACCATCTCTACGGACTGCCGGGACTGCTGGCATCCAAATCGCTCGACGGTGCGCTGCGCCCGTTGACACTTTACGGTCCCAAAGGAATCAGGCGGTTTGTCGAATGCGTAACGAACCTTTCGCACGAAACCCTCGGCTATGAACTGCGGATCATCGAATTCGAAGCGGGCGAGACTTTTGCGTTCGACCGATTCACCCTGACGGTGCTGCCGCTGCTGCACTCCGTCGAAAGCTTCGCGTTTCATCTCAAAGAACACGATATTTCCAACCGTCTCGACGAACCGAAGCTGCGCGCTGCGGGCCTGGAACCCTCACCGCTGTACGGTGAGCTGAAACGGGGGCGGCAAGTCGCATTCGGAGGAAAAGTCTTCGAGCCCGCCGACTATATGCTCGCCCCGCGTCCCGGCCGCCGCATCATCGTTGCCGGCGACAATGCGGACCCGGCCGTGCTGGGCGACGACCTGAACGATCTCGACTTGCTTGTGCACGAATGCACTTATACCCAGACGGTCTACGACGCGTTGAAACAGAAGCTCCTGCATACCACGGCTCTGCAGCTGGGTAAAACGGCACAGCGGTTCGGTGTCAAAAACCTGATCGCCACTCATATCAGTGCCCGCTACGGGAGAGACGGCATAGAAGCGATTGCCGAAGAGATCGGACGATACTACAAGGGGCGGTTTTTCATCGCAAACGACTTCGACCGCTTCGGGCTCCACAGGGGTGTCGTCAAAAAAGACAACGCCGCAGGTACCGCCTGCACGCCGAAAGATTGACGGTGCACCCGCTGTTATTCGTTTGGCTGCTGAGTGTTCCGATCTGCATCCGGGCATTGTCGCACCCCGAGCCGTTTGAACATTCCACCCTCGCCATACTCGATATAAAAGAGATACATTTTCGAAAAAAAGACGGCATACCCTTTACGGAGCTCTCCGGTCTCGCCTATCACGCCAAAACAGGCATGTTATACGGCGTGAGCGATCAAGGGTTTCTCTACGGCATGAAGATGGCCGTTCACCGCAACCGGATCGTTTCCGTCGAGCTGCTTTCGGCCCGTGCGCTGCGTGATCGCAGTGGAAAAAAGCTGCATGGGAAATATACGGACGCCGAAGGGCTGGCATGGACTCCCGACGGCCTGCTCGTTTCGTTCGAGCGCCAACCCCGTATCGGTCTTTTCGATGTCGACGGTCAGGAGAAACGGAAGGTGAAACTGCCCAAACCGCTGCGCAAATCCCGACGCTACCGCGGAAGGAACAAAATGCTTGAAGCGGTGGCATGGAGCCCGGAATACGGCATCGTCACCGCACCGGAGCTGCCGCTCAATGGCGAAAGCGGAACACGGCATACGCTCTATGC
>JALWNV010000103.1 GCA_027083665.1 Helicobacteraceae bacterium | reverse complement strand
TTGTCGGCTTTTGCAGTCCCAGCAGCAGACGGATCAGCGTCGTTTTGCCGCCGCCGTTGGGGCCGATGAACGCACAATACTCTCCCTGAAAAATCTTGAAGGTAACGTCCGAGAGGATCGGCTGTCCTCCTGCCGAATAACACAGATGCTCCACCTCGAAAACGGCCGGTTCGAACCTCATCGGCATTCCAGCGCATCATGCAGCTTGAGCAGATTGCGGTTCATCAGGTGAAAATAGTCCGCCCCGATCTCGTCAGCCGTGATGTTGGCCAGCGGCTGCAGGACATCGACCCGGACACCGGCTTCCCTGGCGATTGACGAGACCGTCTTGTCACTGACGAACGATTCATAAAAGACCGTTTTGATCTTTTTGCGCTTCACCAGATCCGTCAGCGCCGCCATCGTTTTGGCATCGGGAAGACGGTCGGGCGAAAGGCCGCTGAGGGCCTCGACATGAAAACCGTAGCGTTCGCCGAGGTAGCCGAAAGCGTTGTGTCCGACGACAATCGTATCCAGCGCGCAATGAGAGAGGCGCTTGCGGTAGAGCCCGTCAAGCACTTTGAGCCGGTCAATGTACGCCGCGGCCCTTTTGTGCAATACCGCCGCATCCAGTCCGAGCTTTTGTGCAAACAGCGGCACCATCGCCTTCGTCAGTGCAATCATGTTGTCGATATCGAGCCAGTAATGCGGATCATAGGCGCCTTCGTGGTGATGCCCCTCTTCCTGCACGTCTTCATGATGCATCTGCCGCTTCTGCAGGCGGACGAACCGGCTCATATCGACAGCATTCGCGAATGTCCGGAACTGCTCCGTCCACGGTTCGAGACCGGCGCCGCTGTAAAGAAAAAGCCTGCTTTTCTCGACCCGGATCATATCCCCGGGCGTCGGCTCGAACGTATGGACATCCCGTCCGAACGGGATCAGTATCTGCACTTCGGCGTCATGAGCCAACAGATGACGCGAAATATCGTAAAGCGCGTAAGTGGAGACGATGACATCGGGCTGAGCGGTACGCGCACGATTCGTCTGGCCGAAATAAACGACTGCGGCGACGATCCCTATCATCAACACGATCAGAAGTCCTATCGCTTTTTTCAATCGTTTCCCTTTTTTCGAAGCATCAGGCGCTTCTGTTTTCTATGCAATTATAGCGCACCTTCGCGCACTCATCGATCTGTAGGATTTTTTTCGCTATAATTCGCCACTTTATCATCATACGAAGGAAAACAATGACCTCTATGTTATTGATCGTTCAGTTCGTGCTGGTCATCCTGCTGACTATCGCCGTACTGCTTCAGAAAAGCTCGAGTATCGGTCTGGGTGCATACAGCGGATCGAACGAATCCGTTTTCGGGGCGAAGGGACCGGGGAGCTTCCTCGCAAAGATGACTTTCCTGCTGGGCTTTTTGTTTGTCTCAAATACCATTGCCCTCGGCTACTTCTACGCCAAGGCCGCCAACAAGTCCGTCGTGGACGACATCACCGTTCCGGTTACCGCACCGGCGCCGGCCGCTCCGCAAAGCGTCCCGGCTCCCGCCGCACCGGCCGCGGCCGACACCAACGCCTCGCACTGACCCCTGCCATGCGCGGCCGGCTGCTCGCAGCACTGCTGCCGCTGTACCTCTTCGCGGATGCTCATATCTTCGTCTATCATCGCTTCGGCGACAGCCGTCACCCTTCTACCGACACATCAATCGAAACCCTCCGTGCGGAGTTTGAATATCTGAAAGCGCACGATTACAAAGTCATTCCGCTTTCGCAGCTGGCCGGGGCCCTGAAAGAAAAACGGAAAATCGACGACAAATGGGTTGTGCTGACCATCGACGACAATTACAAAAGCTTCTATCAAAACGCCCTGCCGCTGTTTAAAGCGTACAACTACCCCTTCACCCTGTTCGTCTATGCGGAAGCCGCCGACAAAAGATACGGCGATTTTATGAACTGGCGGCAGATCGAAGAGGCTTCCCGCTACGGCGAAATCGGGCTTCACGGCTACGGGCACCGTCACGAATGCCGTCTTTCACCGGCCATACTCGAAAACGACACCAGGCAGGCTCTGCACTCGTTTCAAACGCATCTCCGCCGCCGTCCTCAATACTATGCCTACCCTTACGGCGAGTACGATCCCGAAGTCAAGCGTACTATCGCCTCCTTCGGCTTTCGTCTCATTCTCAATCAAAACAGCGGTGCCGTCAACGCGAAAAGCGACCCGCTTGATCTCGACAGAATCGCCCTCACGGGCGAAAACCTCATCGCGCAAAAACTGAAGATTCAAAGGCTCGACACCGAATGGATCACACCGAAGCACTGGCCGAACGGAGGGAGATTAAAAGAAATTCACGCTAAAATTGCAGCGAAATACACGTCGGCTCAATACTATATCTCCGGCGGAGGATGGCACCGCGTCCGCGTTCGAAACGGAGAGGTTCTCGAAAAACTCGATGTGCAACTTCCCGGCCCGCGGTGCAGAGTCTTTCTCAGAGTCGGCCGCAGACAAAACGGAATTATCTTGGTAAAGGAATAAAAAATGCTGAATGAAATCTACGAAAACTGCGAAATGGACATGGAACATGCCATCGAGCATATGCAAAGCCAGTTCAAAACCATCCGTACCGGCAAGGTGACCACCCAGGTACTCGACGGGATCAAAGTCGACTATTACGGAGCACCGACACCGCTCTCGCAGGTCGCGACCGTTTTGGCGACCGATGCGACGACGATTACCGTCTCACCCTGGGAAAAGCCGCTGCTCGGCGATATCGAGGCCGCCATCGCCAAAGCCAATATCGGTGTCAACCCGAACAACGACGGCGAGCAGATCAAGCTTTTCTTCCCGCCGATGACGATCGAACAGCGCCAGGAAAACGTCAAAAAGCTCAAGAAAATGGGTGAAGACGCCAAAATCGCCGTACGCAACGATCGCCGCAAAGCCAACGACGCGATCAAGAAACTCGAAAAAGACAAAGAGATCACCGAAGACGAAGCCAAACGCGCGCTGGACAATATTCAGAAGCTCACTGACAAGATGGTCGCCAAAATCGACGATATCATCAAACAAAAAGAACAGGACATCATGACCGTCTAAGGGAGGACCGAATGGATATCAAACAGATCTACCTCGATGCCGACGCCATGCTCGAAGGACACTTCAAGCTCAGTTCCGGCAACCACTCGCAATATTACCTGCAGTCCGCCAAGGTGCTCGAAAATCCCGAAACCGCCGGGAAACTGGCACATGCTCTCGCGGAACAGATCAAAAACGACGGCATCGAGATCGATACCGTCTGCGCGCCCGCGATCGGAGGGCTGATCGCCGGTTTCGCACTGGCACAGGCACTGGGAGCACGCTACATCTTCACCGAACGCGTCAACGGCGCCATGACCCTTCGGCGCGGTTTCGACGTCAAACACGGCGAAAAGATTCTGATCTGCGAAGACATCATCACGACCGGCGGCTCCGCCATGGAAGCCGCTGCCGCCGTCGAATCGCTCGGAGCGCAGGTCGTGGCATTCGCCGCACTGGCCAATCGCGGTTTCTGCCGGCGTACCGACAGCGATCTCGTGGCGAAGCCGAACTGCCGTCTGCCCGACGATCTGCCCTTCTACGCGCTCGCAGATTTCGATTTCGAGATGTACGCTCCCGAAGAGTGCCCTCTCTGCGCCGCCGGAAGCGAAGCGGTCAAACCCGGTTCCCGCGGGAACTGACTTCTCTGCGCATTTCATTCGAAAAAGCCTTTTTTCACAGGCTTTTCCCCGCTAAACAAATATAGATTCTCAGGAAAACCCGATTCGCTGCTGTCCGAACGGCAGCGGCGACAAAGCCGTCGGGTTCGGTTTTCCGTCACGTTCGGACGAGCGTAACCTTCCGGCCGCTGCTGCCCGAACTTACATGACGAAGAGGGTGGGAACGATGAGGGGGTATTTTTTCATTTTCCGATAGATATGCTTCCGGACAACCTGCCGCAGATCATTTTCCATAATCTTCGGGTTGTCGAGAATTCCCGGTTTGAGGTTGGTCAGGAACAGTTCCAGCACATCTTCGATCTCCTGCGCGAACGCCTTGTCCTGCTTGTCGGGCACCAGGCCGAAACTGGTGACTTTCGGCTTGGCAATGAGATGCGAATCGGCTTTGCTGACCTGTGCGACGATCATCACCATCCCCTCCGTCGCCATTTTCTGGCGGTCGATGACGATATCGTCTTCGATCAGGTTGTTGCTCTGGTTGTCGATATAAGTCTTGCCGGATTTGACCGACTTGACCTTCCGCATATATTTGGCCCCGATTTCAACGCATTCACCGTCGCTCATCAGATAGATATTGCGTTCGGGAATCCCGCAGGCCATTCCCGTCTCCTTGTGACGCATGACATGATTGAATTCGCCGTGTACCGGCAGGAAAAACTTCGGCTGTGTCAGACGCAGCATCAGCTTCTGCTCTTCGATGCCGGCATGCCCCGAAACATGCAGATCGCGGTCACGTGCGACTTTGGCGCCGGCACGTTCGAGGTGGTTGAGCATCTGAGAGATCGATCCCTCATTGCCCGGAATCGCGCGCGAGGAGAGGATAATGAGATCCCCCGGTTTGATCTTGATATGACGGTGTTCTCCGATCGCCGTACGAAAAAGCGCCGAATTGGGCTCGCCCTGCGAACCCGTCGTGACAATCAGCACTTCCTTGTCGTTCATACGCCCGACATCATCCGCATCGACAAAGATATTCTTGGGCAACTTGATGTACTCATACTGCATCGCCACCTCAAGGTTGCGCTCCATCGAACGGCCGATCACACAAACCTTCCGGCCGTACTTGATTCCGGCCTGAATCGCCTGGTAGACCCGGTGGATGTTCGAGCTGAACGTCGAAAGGATAATCCGCCCTTTCGTTTTGGCGAATACGCGGTCGAGCGCGGGTGCGACGGCGAGCTCGCTCGGTGTGATCTCTTTGTTATAGGAGTTCGTCGAGTCCGACAGCAGCGCCAGCACCCCTTTCTCTCCGTAGGAGGCAAGCCGGTGCAAGTCGGCAGGATAACCGTCGACCGGGGTATGGTCGATCTTGAAATCCCCGGTATGGATAATGGTCCCCGCATCGGTCGTGATCGCCAGCGAAGAGCTGTCGATGATGGAGTGCGTCATATGCAGCCACTCGATCTGAAAATCCTCGCCGATCTGATAGACCTTGCGCTTCTCGATCGGGCGGAAATAGCGGCGGAAATCTTTGAGGTGATGCTCGTCGAACTTGTTGCCGATCATCGCCAGCGGCAGCGCCGTGCCGTACAGCGGGAACTGCATCTCCTTGAACAGATACGGTACCGCCCCGATATGGTCTTCGTGCGCATGGGTGATGATCACGCCTACGATCTTGTCCTTGATCTCACGAACATAGGAAAAATCGGGTACAAGGATATCGACGCCGTGCATCTCTTCGTCGGGAAAACTCATCCCCACGTCAATAAGAATCGCTTCGTTGTCCGTCTCCATCACCATCATATTCCCGCCGATCTCGCCAAGGCCGCCCAGCGGTGTAATCCGCACTTTGGCTTTATTGTCCGCGTCGATCTTCAGCTGCGGGTTGATCCGCTCTTTTTGCAGCGCATCGTTGCGGCGTGCACACTCGAGCAGATCCATCGACGTCGGTGCCGGCGCGTTTCGGCGCTTGCGGTTTCCGCCGGAACGGCCGCCGCCTTTGCCGCGGTTTTGACTGTTACGGTTGCGATTCTGGTTGCCGGAGCGCTTTTCCCCGCCTTTGCTCTCCCCCTCCCTGGGCTTCTGACCCTGACGGTTTTGGGGGTTGCGGTTTCTGTTCTGGTTATTGCGGTTTTGCGGCCTTCTCCGGCGCTGTTCGCCGCCCTCTTTGTTCTGTGCGGGCTTGTTCT
>JALWNV010000102.1 GCA_027083665.1 Helicobacteraceae bacterium | reverse complement strand
GGCTCATCGCATCCTGGGGCTGGAGCAGGTCCCAAGGGTATGGCTGTTCGCCATTTAAAGCGGTACGCGAGCTGGGTTCAGAACGTCGTGAGACAGTTCGGTCCCTATCTTCCGTGGGCGCAGGAGAGTTGAGGAGAGCTGACCCTAGTACGAGAGGACCGGGTTGGACGAACCACTGGTGTACCGGTTGTCCTGCCAAGGGCACCGCCGGGTAGCTACGTTCGGATGAGATAACCGCTGAAAGCATCTAAGCGGGAAGCCAACTCCAAGATGAACTCTCCCTGAAGGACGCTCGAAGACTACGAGCTTGATAGGCTGGGTGTGTAAGTGCAGCAATGCATTTAGCTGACCAGTACTAATCGTCCGTTCGTCTTTTTTCCTTACAATTAGTGCCTTACTGCCTTACTCAGTATGAGCTGTAATCAAATAGTTGCACCCCAAAGGCATTCCCTGAGGGTACCGTTGACTTTAACAATCATAATCCTCTGACCCTCAAGTCAGTAGCAAGCAGACCCCGGTCTTCTTCCTTCTGACTTGTCCAGGTGGCTATAGAGAGAGGGAAACGCCCGGCCCCCATTCCGAACCCGGAAGCTAAGCCTCCCTTCGCTGATGATACTGCCCCTTTCAGGAGTGGAAACGTAGGTCGCCGCCTGGTTCAGTCAGATTTCTTCCAAAAACTTCACAACAATCACAGCAGATACTTCCAGGTAACGAAAAACGGCTCTACGCTTTTTATCGATATTTATTCATACAATACTTGCCCGCTTTATTAGTTTAATCCTGACGGAGAAGATATATTAAATTATTATACCCTGTCTTTAAATCAGATTGATAATTATGATATTTTTGTGATAGAATGGCATATCAACCCGTGTGGAGCCGCCGTGTACAGAGCCGTTTTCATTCTCTTTCTTTTTTCCTGGGTGATTTTTGCTCAAGAGGCCAGAGAGTTATGCCGTCAACTTGATCTCCAGCCGGGAACGAAAGCCGCGATACAGTGGGAAAGGGTTTTCAAGTCTGAGGAACGGCAAAAAAAACTTGGAATCGACCGACTGTCCGAGCGCGAAAAGGCTTTGCTGAAAACTTACCTTCTCGAGCATGCTGCTGATTCAGCACACCCGATGGTACCAGGACTGTAGATGCGAAAATTGTATTTGACGATGATAGCTTCCGCCTCGCTTTTTTCCAATGAATATGAACGACGATTGGATCTCCTCGAAGCGGAGATCGAAACACTCAAAGCGGATCAGCTGGATATCTCAAAGTCGATGGATAGCAGTTATCTTATTCTCGAAAAGGTTGAAACCAAGAGTATTATCGATCGTTTGAATTTCATGCCGGAACTTAATCTGCGTTTCGACAAACTCAAATACAGTGTCGGAAAGTTTGAACCGGTACCGACACCGAGTCCGGACGGTTTAATTTCGCGCAACCGTGACGATTTCAGTAAAAATTTCGAGTGGGCGGGATCCATGCGTTTTCGGCTGACGATGAATACGGATCTGACAGAGGATGTGTCCTTCCGGGGACGGGTTGTCATTCAGCACAGTACGCAGTCCAATCAGCGTCTTTGCATTCTATCTCATGATATCAAATCTGCCGACGCAACGACAGGATTTGATATCGACCGTGCCTATATCGATTACAAACTCAATCGTAACGGTGCCCTGCCGATGGTACTCAGTTTCGGTTCGCTGCCGACGACAGGCGGCGATCCGATGCAATACGCTGCCCAGAGCCCGCGTGAATCGTTGTATCCTGCACTGGTTTTCGATATCAACACGATTGGAGTTTCGTTGACGGCAGAGCTGTCCGAATATACGGGGCGGGAGAGCTTTGTCCGCCTGATCGCCGCCAAGGCGTATACACTGACTCCGGCGATGTATCCTTATCAGTGTAATCGGGAGAATATCGACAACGCCACTATAATAGGCGGTTATTTCGATATGAAATTTGACGATACATATCTGTTGTCGATGGGTTTTAATCGGATGCAGTCGCTTAAAGCCCATCCCTATCTCGGACCGGATATCAGCGCGAACCATGCCGATGACCTGGGGGATATGCTGACGTTCGGGATCGGCGTAGACGGTAAAAATATCGTTAAGAGCGGTTTGACACTTTTTGTGCATGCGGCGATGTCGCATCCGCATCCAAACGGAAACGAAGATGACTACAAGGGAATTTTCACCAACTCCGATTATGCTTCCGGTCCGATGCTGGGTGAAGACGGCTACGCCGTTTATACCGGTTTCAATTATCAATTTAGGAAGAGCTGGCAGTTCGGCATGGAATACAATCACGGAAGCAGGTATTGGTTCGCCGCTACGCAAGGAGCGAACGATATGTACAATAAATTGGCGACGCGCGGAGATGTGGGAGAGGGATATGCGGTATGGCATTTCCATCGGTATCTGTACGCAAAAGCCGGTTATATGCTGACCTACGAAGCCTATACCGGTTCGGGATGGCACTTCGGTACACCGATCAAGAAGGGAGGACACCAGCAGGTAGGCTATGTCCAGCTGAACGCACGTTTTTGAGTATGAAGATCAGTTCACGCATTTATATCGTTATCGGATTGGGAATAGTACTTCTGGTTTTACCGCTTTTTGTCGGTAACCGAGCAATCAACACCGCAACGGATACTATCGAACAAATCAAGTCGAATCAGCTTCATATCAGTACGTTGACGCATGAAATCGGCGAAGGGATTCTCCGTCAGCAGAACGTGTTACTCGTGCATCTTATGGAAAATGATCTGAAAGCGGAGGCGATTGAACGAACCCGGATGCAGGCGAAAATCAAAACGTATATCGACGAACTCTCTTCACTGTTTCATCAAAGCGGCGGGGGAATGAAAGAATCGATCGACACGCTCCGCAGACGGCTGGTCGGCTTCGGCTACGTCGAGACATCGTTGATCGATGCAAAACGCCGAAACGACAGTATCGACTTTCGTGATGCGCTGATCGGCTATCAGAGTGTTTCGCAGAAGGTTCTACTGGATGTTCATCGCATACAGTCCGAAGCCGATATTTTACTGCGCAAGGCTGTTGACAAAGCCTATATGACGGTGTTGAACGCCAGGGTTTTTATTGTCGGTTCGTTTGCCGGGGCCCTGTTGCTGATGCTGCACGCTTTTTATACCCTTTTCAAACTGAACAAGGCATACCGTATTCAGTGGCAGCGCGCCGTTGAGGCGGAAACGGCCGAGAAAAAGCTCAAAGAACAGTTGCGCAAACAGGCGGAATCCCTGGAAGAGGAGGTGAAGCGGAAAACGCTTGAGATCACGGAGCGCTATTACCATCATCCGTTGACACAGTTGCCGAATCGTTTCGCATTTCTCGATCAGCAGTTTCTTTCGGATATCGGCCATACGGCGATATTCAATCTCGACCGTTTTCAGGAGTTCAACGACACACTCGGCGAAAGTGTCGGTAACAGTGCCATTGTCGCCTGCGCCGATTTCTTTTCAGAACACCTGCCCGCGCATTGCGAACTGTTTCATATCGGCGGTGACGAATTTCTCATCGCCGGTGACAGAAACCTTGCCGATTCGTTTTTTGAAGAGGAGATGTTCATTATTCACGACCGGTTTAACCGCTCATCGTTCGACATTGAAGGTGAAGCGTATTATCTAAGCTGCTCCTTGGGGATTTATCATGGTACGACGGATCGGATCGCCCGGGCGGATACCGCTATGAAAGAGGCGAAAAGGCTGCGAAAAGGTCATCTCGTATACAATGAACTGAAAGATATCGCCCAACGATACGAGCAGAACCGGAAGATGAGCACTCTGCTGATCGATGCGATGAAATACGATAAGCTTCCGGTGTATCTTCAGCCGATTTTCACTGCGGACAGCCCGGCGGCCGTCGCTCGTTACGAAGCACTGGTACGTATGAAAGGAGATGACGGCAGTGTCATACTTCCGGGAGCGTTTATGGGAGTGGCGAGACGACTGCGGCTGAGCGCTGAGATGACCGGACAGGTATTGCGCAAAGTATTGGCGCTGATCGAACAGTACAGTATCGAGTGCTCGATCAATATCTCTATTGAAGATCTGCAAAACCCCAATGTGATCGAAATGATTCAAACGCGACTGGAAAGCTTTGGATATAATGCCAAACTGACATTCGAGATTCTTGAATCCGAGGCGATCGATGACTACAGCAGTGTGAATGACTTTATTGCACTGGTGCATCGTTACGGAGCCACAGTGGCACTGGATGATTTCGGCTCCGGATATTCGAATTTTACCCATATTCTGAATCTTCCGGTCGACGTCATCAAGATCGACGGTTCTTTGATTCGCAATATCGATACAAACCGAAAAAGCCGGCTGATGGTCGAGACGATTGTGCGACTGTCGCATGAACTTGGGGTAAAGACCGTCGCAGAGTTTGTCAGTTCCGATGTGATTGCTCAGCAGTGCCGCCGGATGGGTATCGATTATCTGCAGGGGTTCTGGCTTGCCGAACCGGACGCCCCGGACACGTTTGATTTCAAGGAGTACCATGCCAGTTCGTCCAAAAATCGAAGCATCATGGAGACGTGAACTTCAGTCCGAGTTCGAAGCATCTTATTTCGAAGATCTGAAAGCGTTTCTTTTGGCGGAAAAACAGCGTTATCGTATTTTTCCAAAAGGCAGTGATATCTTTGCCGCGTACAATCTGACGCCGTTTGATAAGGTCAAAGTGGTCATTTTGGGGCAGGATCCCTATCACGGTCCGGGGCAGGCGCACGGGTTGGCATTTTCAGTCCGGCGTGGTATCGCGCATCCGCCTTCGCTGCAGAATATTTTCAAAGAGCTTCATGATGATCTTGGCTGCGACGTTCCGGCTGACGGTACTTTGGAAAAATGGGCACAGCAGGGTGTTTTTCTGCTCAATACGGTTTTGACGGTACGCGCCGGAAGCGCCCATTCGCATAAAGAGAGAGGTTGGGAGCGCTTTACGGACGCGACGATTAAAGCGCTCAGCGACCGACGGGAACATCTCGTATTCATCCTGTGGGGAAGACCGGCGCAGCAAAAAGCGTCCCTGATCGACACGGCGCGCCATTATATTATCGCCTCGCCGCACCCTTCGCCGCTTTCGGCCTATCGCGGTTTCTTCGGTTCCCGTCCGTTTTCAAAAACAAATGCCTATCTAAGATCGCACGCTATCTCTGAAATAGACTGGTGTCTCGATGATGCATGATGCCCCGAAGCCGACAGCGGTACTGCTGATACTCATTTTGCTTTTTGTCACATTCGGGCCTGTCTTTTACGGTACGGATCCGTTCAGCATGCATAAAGAAGCAATCCTTGAGGCTCCGTCGTGGCAGCATCCGTTCGGTACCGATCGGCTCGGGCGCGATCTGCTTGCCAGAGTGATGGAAGGTGGAAAAATTTCGCTTCTCATCGGTGTCGGCAGCGCGCTGATCGCAACGTTTATCGGTTTCATTCTTGGGGCTGTGGCCGGATATATGCGCGGATCGGTCGATAAAGCGTTTGTGGTACTTGTCGATCTGTTTTTGACGTTTCCGACATTTTTTCTACTGCTGGCGCTTGTCAGTTACGTCAACGCGTCCACCGGAGTATTGATCGTGATCATTTCGGTGACCGGATGGATGACGACGGCAAGATTGATTCGTTCGGAAAGTTTCTCTATTACTTCGCAGCCGTTTGTCAAGATTCTCAGGATTGCCGGTGTTCCCCGGAAAAAAATTCTGCTCAAATATTATGCGCCTTTGCTGGCGCCGATCTTTTTTGTCAGTTTCACGTTCGGTGTCGGCGGCGCGATCCTGGCGGAATCGGGACTGAGCTTTCTGGGGCTGGGGATCGTCGCGCCGCAGATGAGCTGGGGGACGATCCTGAGCAACGGCAAAGAAGTGATCAATATCGCCTGGTGGGTCAGTTTTTTT
>JALWNV010000101.1 GCA_027083665.1 Helicobacteraceae bacterium | reverse complement strand
CGTCTTTACCGTAGCGTGCAGAGATATTCTTCAGCAGTGTCTTTCGCGGTTGGGCGAATGCGGTTTTGAGCATCCGCTCGAACGCGCCCTGCCGCCGATGCGCCGTTTTTTTCATGAGCAGGACGGCACTGTCGACTTTCGGAGCGGGCGTGAACGCTTCGGGCGGGACACGGACGAGCACCTCGACCTCCGCCGCACTCTGCGCGATCACGCTGAGCGCTCCGAAATTTTTCTCTCCAGGTGACGCGGAAAATTTCTCCGCCACTTCACGCTGAACCATCACAAGCAGAAATTCACACTTCGGATCGGCGAGGGCTTTGAGGATAATGTTCGTCGCAATGTAATAAGGCAGGTTCGCCACCAGTTCATACGGCGTATCCAACAGCTCACGCTCCCAGTACGCGAGGACGTCGCCGCAATGCAGCGTCAGTCGACCGGTTGTGATCTCGTCAGTGAAAATTTCGTTCAGGTGCTTGCACAGATCGGTATCGACCTCAAAAGCATCAACACTTTTGACATCAACTAAAAACTTAGTTAAATCACCTAAGCCAGGCCCGATCTCCGCCACCTTCCGGTCGCTGTCGGGCATCGCTTGGATGATTTTTCGCAAAACGCTCTGATCTTTCAAAAAATTCTGACCGAACTTCTTCTTCGCCATTACGTCAATGTTTGTCATGGAATATTATACATCGTCCTGCATTAACTTTTCGTAAACCGGGCAAAAGCAAAGCGGCGTCAGGAGTGTCGTACGAAATTCCCTACAGATTTTTTGCATGGAAACGGTTACGATTACAAAAAATAAGGACACGTACCATGAACACGATGAAAAAAAGAGTACTGATTGTAGACGATATCGATTTTATTGTCGAGTTTGAAGCCAAAGTGATCCAGTCTATTGCCAAAGAACTCAATATCGAAATTCAGGTCGACTCTGCAAACACCGTGACGGACGCTCTCGCAAAGATCGAGAACTTCCGTTACGATGCAATGATCGTCGACATGAACCTTCCTGACGGCTCCGGCGTGGATATCGCGAAAAGAGCCCTGTCCGAAGACGAGCAGATCCGTATCGCGGCACTGACGATCTATCCGAGCAAATACCACGAACACCGGGCCTACTTCGATGCTTTCTTCAAAAAGCCGATTTTGCCTTCATCCTACAAAGAGAACTTTCGCCACCTGCTGCATATCTAGCGGAAAAGCATGCATAGCCTATCGGAAAAAGGATGCATTGTCGTCCTCGATACCCAATTCAATGTCGCCGGCATCAATGCGCTCCGAAACCGGCAGGCCGAAAACGGAGCCGCCGCCGAAGCAGACATTTCGGCTTTCCGATTTTGTGACCCGCAATGTTTTATCAGCCCGGAGATGATCGATGCCTTGCGCAAAGACGGTATATGGCGGGGCACCGTCGACCGGGAGAACGGGCAGGAGCTTCCCATACAGATCACTGCCTATGCTATCAAAAACCGTCATACGCGGACAGACTGCTATCTGCTGTTTGTCGATCCTGTCCAAGACATTTTTCACGCAGGCGGCGCTGCGGCATATACGGCCCAGACCGATCCTCTGACGGGATTACCGAACCGCGCTCACTTTATCCATCTGACGGAAAAAAAAATTCCGGTCTCCTATGAACAGCAAAAGCACTTCGGTATCCTCTACATCGAGTTTCAAAACCTGTCGAATGTCAGCGACACGATCGGGATTGATGCGGAAGACCGGCTGATTGTACAGCTCGCCGGCCGGCTCCGGTCGCTCGGTGTTTCAGACAAACTGCTCGCGAGAACCGGTGAGCGCCAGTTCGCACTTCTCGTCGACGAAATGCCTTCTTCCGCACTTTCTCTGCAGGAAGCCGAACGTATCATCCGCCTGCTCTCCGAACCGTTTTCCATCGATTCGCACCTGTTTTATCTTAACGCATCCATCGGCATCAGTCTGTTTCCCGAAGATGCGGACGATGCCTACGGCCTGCTGAGAAAAGCCGAAAACAGTATGAAGCAGGCGAAGAAAGAGGGGGTAAACCGAATCTCCCTCTCTCCTCACGAAAGCACGGGAGAACCCGTATACGGGCAGACTCTTTCTCTGATGGCCGACCTGCCCGCGGCAATTGAAAACGGAGAGCTGTACTTCCTGCTGCAACCGCAATACGATGCCGCCTCCCGGCGCTGCCGAAGCGCGGAGCTTCTGGCGAGATGGAAGCATCCCCGCTACGGGGAAATCTCGCCGGCGGTGTTTATCCCCCTCGCCGAAAAAAGCGGAATGATCGAACCGCTGAGCATCAAAGCGATGACGGAAGCGTCAAAAATATTTTCCGCACTGGAATCCTCCGGTATCCATGACATTTCACTCTCACTGAACATTTCTCCTTTTTTCCTGATGAAAAACGATTTCATCGAAACGATCCGTTTTTTCATGGAGAATTATAATCTTTCCGGGAAAAAACTCAATTTCGAAATCACCGAAGAGATTCTGACGCAAAGTGTAGAGAATCTTGTACATACCCTCGATCAGATACGGCAAATGGGTATCGGCATTGAAATCGATGACTACGGTACGGGATTCACCTCTATCAACTATCTGGCCAACCTGCCGATCGATACCCTGAAGATCGACCGTTCATTCGTATCGGGAATCGATACCAAACCGAAAGAGCGGGCACTGTACAAAGCCGTTTACGAAATGGCACGCGCCCTCGGTTTCCATGTCGTAGCCGAAGGTGTGGAAACCGAAAAGGAACATACAGTCGTCTCTTCATTCGGCCCCGTTCTTATCCAGGGCTATTACTACTCGAAACCGATCTCACCCGAGGCATTTATCGCTTTGGCCCGATAAGAAGTATCAACGCCTTCGGCCTCCGTGACTTCATCTTTTCTTGCCGGTTTCCGGCACTCGGGAGCGCCTCCGCCAGGCTTAATCGTATTCAAGACGATACCGATCGCCCTCAAAAGGAATCAATCTGGCCATCAAATGGCGCAGCAGGTCGATGCTGGCAATATCCGGTACGACCTTGGTAAAGTTCCGGCGATCGGCCTCTGTCACGGAATGGATATTTTGAACAAAAAGAACGCTGGAAACCTCGCGTTCTTTAAGCTTTTGCGCCAGACCTTTCGCCTGGAGCCCCCGGACCTCTTTCCCGATCAAAGCGTATGTATAGTTCTTTTCGTCGATCATCCGGATCACTTCGTCCGCACTCGAAGCCGTATCCACGGAGTAACCGATCTTCTTCAAAAGCGCACTGTACACCCGTGTCTGGGTTTGCGTACTCTGGCACAAAATGATGTCGGTATGCTGTTTCTTCGACGGGCCTTTCTGCGACTCCGGCACTTCCGCCTCCACGGTAGACGCTTCGTTCGAAATTTTATCCGGGAAATATTTTTTCAGCAGGCTCTTGATCACATCCACTTCGATCGGCTTGGAAGCATATTCGTCCATCCCTTCGGCCAGAAAACGTTCCCGGTCTCCCTTGAGCGCATTGGCGGTCAGGGCAACAATGGGAATATGTGCGACACCATGCTGTTTTTCATATTCCAAAATGGCACGGGTCGCTTCGATGCCGTTCATTACCGGCATCTGGATATCCATCAATATAATGTCGAATTCCTTCTCTTCACGCATCTGTAGCGCTTCTTCTCCGTTATTCGCGACGGTCACCCGGATACCGAGATTGGCCAACGTCCGATGAATCAGTTTCTGATTGATCACATTGTCCTCGGCGACAAGAGCACGTACTCCGGGAAAAGTTTCATTTTTTTCCTCTTTTTCCGTCTGCGCTTCTTCACCGATCGCCGCCGAAGCGACCGCTTTTTTGATCTTGGTATAGTTGACAGGTTCATAAATGACTCTGCTGAACGCATCGGAGACTTCTCTGATCGCATCTTTGTGACGGACTTTGGCAATCAGCACGATCTTCGATCCGTGCCGACTGATCTCGGCCAGCTCCGACCCGTCGATATAGTCGAAATCGACAAATGCAAGATCCAGGTTGCCGCTGCGGCAGCGGGAAATCAGCTCCGGTATATCTTCGACGGTCTCCTGCTTGGCTCCGACAGCCCGCAGATACTTTCGGATATAGCCGTCGGCAGCCTTCGTAAACATGCTTTCGGGGTGATAGTATGCGGTAGACACTCTTTTGAACGCTTCCGGCAGGGCAGAGGCAGGTACAACCTCTTCGAGCTCGAGCTCAAAAAAGAACGTGGTTCCCACTCCGTACTCGCTCTCGAGGTCGAGTTCACCGCCCATAAGCTGTACCAGCTTGCGGGAAATCGTCAGCCCCAGGCCCGTACCGCCGAATTTCCGATTGGTACTCGAATCCGCCTGGGAAAACGCTTCGAAAATTTTTGCTTTCTGCTCCGGCGTGACACCGATTCCGGAGTCCTGTACCGAAAAGCGGACCCGATAACCGTTGTCCGTTCGCGCCTGCATCTCGATCGCAATGTTGATCGAGCCGTATTCGCCGGTAAATTTGACGGCATTGCTGACAAGGTTGACAAGCACCTGCTTGATTTTTGTGGGATCGCCTTTGAATTTCCCCGCCAGAAGCGGATCGACGAAAAAGCCGAGATTGATCTTTTTCTCCGATGCCTTCGCGCCGTAGGACTCGATCGCGCTTTCGAATTCACTCACGGGTTCAAATACAATATCCTCGATTTCGATCTTGTCGCTCTCGATTTTTGAAAGGTCCAGAATATCATTGATAACCGCCAGCAAATTTTCGGAACTTTTCTCGATAATCTTGACAAACTCTTCCTGCTCGGCATCGAGCTCCGTTGACTTGAGAAGACCGGTAAAGCCGACGATACCGTTAAGCGGTGTCCGAATCTCGTGCGACATATTGGCCAGGAACTTGCTCTTGGTCTGATTCGCCTCATCGGCGGCCCGCTTGCTCTCTTTCGATTCGCGGATAGTCTTTTCAAGAAATTTGTAGATCGCCGTCTTATCCTGCTTTGCCAGCATCTCTTTGAGAGCGTTTCCGTCAACACCGTCCGAATCTGATTCGATGCTCCGGAGTACCTCTTGAAGCTCATGTGTCTCCCGGGCCATCTTCGAAAAGATGCTGCGGATCAAAAGAACCAGCAGCAGGGCAAACAGCGCAGCTGCACCGGAGATAATCATCGTTTTTTGTTCCTGCCGCGACACTTCCTCCGCACTTTTCAAAGCCGCATCATACAAAATGCTCCGGGCTTTGCCCGACACCGAAAGCTTGCCGCTTTGCCGATCGTACCAATCGGTCAGATTCGTCTTGAACGCACCGTTGTCCGAATAGGCGATGACATCGATACGGTCCGATTTAATTTTCACCGCAAGCGCACGGTAATCCGCACTTCTGAAGATATCGTCAAGCTCAGAGATGATTGTTTTATCGGACAGCCGCCGGTACGGAGGTATATTGTCCTTTCCGATCAGCCTGTCCCATTTTTCCAGTTCATCCTCTCCGATTTTCGTCTCCCGGCTAAGGAAAAATGCCACGAGTGCACGTTCGGAAGCGGTATTCGCCGCCAGGGCGCTGAGCTCGGCCGCCGTTACCGTAAGTGACGCATTTTCCCGGTCGGCTGCCGCCGTCTTGCGAAGGCTTTCAATCAGCAGCTTGGACGGATCCTGTATTTCCGGGGACAGATAGAGCCCGTCGAAACTGATACCGAGTATGCCGATTTTCGAACGCAGCAGTTTCCGTTCGGCAAGGGCGTCGAGAATCGGTTCGGCCCCGGGGCGATAGGAAGGATGGGCGGCGATAAACTTTTCGAAACGTTCCGCACTGCGGTCGAGCTGTTTCCACCGCTCTTCCAGCTTGTCGTAGTTTGCCCTGCCCTCGGTACCGAGGTAAACGGCCGCAGCACCTTCTTCGTCGCCGAGCGCATCGAGCAGTGCATCGGCATGCCGCATATACCCGACGGTATCCAGAGATCTTCCCGCCT
>JALWNV010000100.1 GCA_027083665.1 Helicobacteraceae bacterium | reverse complement strand
GCTACAAAGAGGGCAAGAAAAACCGTCTCGTCCACACCCTCAACGGCTCGTCGCTTGCCGTCGGACGCACCCTCGTCGCCATCATGGAGAACTACCAGAACGCCGACGGCACCATCGACATTCCCGACGTCCTCAAACCCTATCTCAACCTGCCGTAACCGCCGCTGCACGAGGCCGTCGCAGCGGCCTCACGTCTCCCCGGTCAGCTGATGAAGACCGATCTTGATCAAAAAGCAGGCTCCCGCTTCCGTGTTCTCGAACGTCAGCTCCCCGTTAAAATGCTCCTCGATGATCGTCCGCGACATATACAGCCCCAACCCGCTCCCCTGACGCTGCTGTTTCGTGGAGAAATAAGGTTCGAAAAGATGCTCCAGCGCCTCCGGTGACACTCCGCCGGCATTGTCGCAGATACGGACCACGACGAACTGTCCCGTCGTATAGCAGGTCATCACGATTTCCGGTGATGCGATCCGCCGCTCGAGCAGAGCGTCTTTGGCGTTTTGCAATACATTGATCAGGACCTGTATCAGCTCATTCCGGTACAGCGGAAGCGTTTTATCGCATTCCAGAAAACGCTTCACGGCGATATTGTGTGCAGCGAAGCTTTTGTCCAGCAGCGCCAATGTCTGCTCGACCACCCCGGCGACGGCAACCGATTCGCGTGATTTATCCGGACGGAAAAAATTGCGAAAATCATCGATGGTATGCGACATGTATTCGAGTGTCTTGTCCGCCTCGCTCAGCTTCTGCCTGAGATAATCCGCGCTCAGTTCGCCGTGCTCGTGCGCGCCTTCGATATTCATCAGCATATAGGAGAGATGATTGAGCGGCTGCCGCCACTGATGAGCGATCATAGAGATCATATCGCCCATCGCCGCCATCTTCGACTGCTGGACAAGCATTTTTTCACTCTGTCGCTGCTTTTCGATTCCGGCCTCGACCTGCGCTTCCAGTGTGGCGTTGAACTCTTTGAGTGCCTCTTCCCTTACCCGAATCTGTTCTCGGTAGCGTGTGAAAAGGGTATTGATTTTCCGTGCGAGCAACAAAGAGAGCAGCCCGACCAGCAGCGCAATGGCCGCAACCGCCTCCGCAATCCGTGTCTTCTCCCGTTCGAGGGTCCGCTGCAGCGCTTCGGAGCGCAGATCGAACAGCTGCAGGTATCGCTGCGAGGTGAATCCCGTCACGATCTGCCATCCGTAGCGGTTCTCGCGTTCGCGCTTGAGAAAAAGATCGTTGCGGCGTTCCCACTCCCCTTCGGGCAGCGCCGTAAGGTTGAGATCGGCGCGGTCGAGGGCCTCCGTCGCTCCGCTTTTCGAAAGCAGCCGCCCCTTCGCATCGTACAAGAGCATAAACGCATTCGGCGCCCAGACAATCTCCTCGACCAGTCGGATCAGCTTCGTTTGCAGGGCTTTTCTGGCCGCCCGATAAGAGAGTGCGCTGCCCAACAGCCAATCGAAACGGCCGAAACGTCGGACATAGAGCAGCTGTTCATCTTCTTTTGAGGCAAAATGCGTCTTCAAAAATCCCGCACCCTCTTTGCTGGCGACTTCGATCTCTTTGCGGATGATATATTCGCCGTCGGCGTCTTTGTAATCATAGAGGTTTTTCTTCTGCAACTGTACGTTGGCCGCCAAAAGATTGTTCCCCTTGTAATCGGTAATCCAGACATAATGCGCTTTGTTCTCCCAGACCATTTGCGACAAGGCATCCGTAATCAGCGACTTGAGTGTCGCTTCATCGAGCTTCTTGCGATAGCGTTCAAAAAGGTATTCCGCCGTGTCATACGCAAGATCCACCCGCGATTTGAGAGTACGCCGCATCGTCTCTTCCAGACGCCGGTCCCGGTAGAGAATCAGCTCCTTGAAATCCCCGATCCGGATATCGTTGTAGTGTTCGACCTGTTCGACCGCCTCTTTGAAGTAGCGCCGGTTCTCGACCTCGGCATAATAGGCAAGACGCTGGGTAAAGTACCATGCCGTCAAAACACCGCTCGCGACAATCGCGGCCAGCGGCAGAAGGATCACCAGCCACGGAATCCACCGTTGCGGACGTTGTTTCATAAACGGCCTTCCTCGGATACCGGCAGTGATTTTTTGGGGCTCAGTCCCAGCGACTTCATCTGCTCCGCCCGGCGGATCAGATTGCCCTTGCCGCTTTGAAGCCGCTTCATCGCCGTCTCCCAGGTCTCCTGTGTCCGGCCGAGTTGCTCGCCGATCTGCTGCATCTGCTCGACAAACAGCACGAACTTGTCATACATATCTTCCGCCTGCTTCGCGATACGGCGGGCGTTTTGCTGCTGCTGTTCGGTTCGCCAGAGGTTTTCGACGGTCCGCAGCGTCGCCAGCAGTGTCGTGGGACTGACGACGATGATCCGCGCATCGTAGGCCTTTTTGAAAGATCCGCCGTCATGTTCAAGCGCAAGATGAAACGCCCCCTCGATCGGCATGAACAGCAGCACGAAATCAAGGCTTCGCAGCCCCACAAGGCTTTCGTACCGTTTTTTCGAAAGCTCCTTTATATGGGTATGGACCGAAGCGAGGTGCCGGCGTAACGCCTGCTCTTTTTCCGCCGGGTCGTCGCTGTTGACGAAGCGTTCGTATGCAACGAGCGATACTTTCGAATCGATGACAACACAGCGCTCCTGCGGCAGAAAAACGACGACGTCGGGGCGCAGCAAATGTCCCTGTTCATCTTTGTAGGCGCCCTGAATCTCGTATTCGCGGCCGCGGCGCAGTCCGGAAGATTCGAGTACCCGTTCAAGCACGATCTCGCCCCAGTTGCCCTGAGTCTTGCTCTCTCCTTTGAGGGCGTTCGTCAACTGCAGCGCATCTTCGGATATCCGCTCATTGAGCTGCTTGAGACGGGCGATCTCGTCTTGGAGCAGATGACGCGCCTTGCTCTCTTCCATATACTGCGTCCTTGTCTGCTCCGAAAAACGTTCGATCTGCTCCCGGAACGGTTTGAGCAGCAGATTCAGACGGGCCTCGCTGTCACTCTCGAAACGTTTGGTTTTTTGTTCAAATATTCGGTCGGCGAGATGTTCGAACTGCATTGAAAGCGCCGTCTTCGCCTCTTCGAGCAGACGGATCTGCTCGCCGTGCTGCCGCTGCGCGTCTTCGAAGCGGGTATGCAGCACCGCATAATCGCGTTCGAGCTCGCCGTAGCGTGTCCTGAGCTCTCTGCCTTCATCCTGACAGTCTCCGAGCAGCCCGCTGAGCCGATCGACCTCTTCGGTTTTTTGCTGCAGGTCGCGTGTCGTCAGCATAAAATCACCCCGGCACTCCTGCAGCTCTTCTCTCGCCGCCGAAAGCGCCGTTTCAAGCTCCCCTGAGCGCCGAACACTCCGGTACAGAAGCCACCCCAGTACCCCGGCACCCAGCGACAAAACGGCAATGATCCCGACAGGCAATATCAGCAAAGGATTGATGGGCGGCATCGGCACTCCGAAAAACTATAAGTGTGTCGATTATAGTGCAATATTGATTAGAAAGGGGAAAAATCGTCTCTGGAGCAGACGCTTGCCGAATCACTCCGGCAGCAGCGCCAGTTTCAGTACCTGCTCGATCCGTTCGACCGGGACGATCGTCACGCTCTTTTTGACTTCATCCGGAATATCATCGAGATCGCGGTCGTAATTCTTTTTCGGGATGATCGCGGTATGCATACCCGCCTTGTGCGCGGCAATCAGCTTCTCTTTGAGCCCGCCGATAGGAAGCACGAGGCCGCTGAGCGACACTTCGCCCGTCATGGCGATCCCCGCACGTACTTTCTTGTTGGAGAGAATCGACGCGATCGCCGTACTCATGGCGATCCCCGCACTCGGGCCGTCTTTGGGCGTCGCGCCGTCGGGGACGTGGATATGCAGATCGTAGCGTTTGTAGACTTCGCTGGCATCGACGGTGATCTGCTCTTCTTGCTCTTTGAACGTTTTGGGAATGACGGCATGATCGACTTTCACCTTGCCGTTGTCGATCAGGGTCTTGACGACGCTCAGCGCAATACGCGCCGACTCTTTCATCACCTCGCCGAGACTGCCGGTGAGCTGCATCTGTCCCTTGCCTTTGATCCGGATCGTCTCAATTTTGAGCACGTCCCCGCCCACAGCCGTCCATGCCAGACCGTTGACGACACCGATACGGTCGACATTGTCCGTTTTTTCGATCTCGAAAACCGTCTTGTCCATAAAATCCGAAAGGTTTTTGAGTGTGACCGACACTTTTTCAATCGAGGGATCTTCAAGAATACGTTTGGCTGATTTGCGGACGATATCCGCAATGCGCCGCCGCAGATTGCGCACACCCGCCTCGCGGGTATAACTCGCGATCACCTCTTTGAGCGCGGCGGCGGAGACGGAGAGTTCCGACGGCTTGAGTCCGTGCTTTTTGAGCTCCTGCGGAATCAGATAACGTTTGGCGATCTCGAATTTCTCCTGCGGTGTATAGCTGCTCAGACCGATAAACTCCATCCGGTCGCGAAGCGGTGCGGGAATCCGCCCGACATCGTTGGCCGTAGCGATAAAGATCACCTGGCTCAGATCGATGTCGAAATTGACAAAATAGTCGCGGAACCGGTCGTTTTGTTCGGGATCGAGAATCTCGAGCAGTACCGCCGTCGGGTCGCCGCGGTGCGACATGCCGACCTTGTCGATCTCGTCGAGTACGATGACCGGGTTCATCTTTTTTGCATCAATCAGCCCCTGCACGATCCGGCCGGGCATCGCGCCGATATAGGTACGACGATGGCCGCGCAGTTCGTTGACGTCTTCGAGGCCGCCCAGTGCGATACGCACCAGCGGACGCTTGAGCGCGGTGGCGATAGAGTTGGCCAGCGACGTCTTTCCCACGCCCGGAGGACCTGCGAAGCACAGGATCGCATTGTTGCCTTTTTGCGTCGATTTGCCCCGCAGTTCGAGCAGCTCCTTGACCGCGAAAAACTCCGCGATACGTTTTTTCGGCTTCTCAAGCGAAAAGTGGTCTTTGTCCAGCTGCGCTTCGACCTCCTCGATCCGAAGCGGCTTTTTGGCATACTTGCCGAACGGAATTTCGAGCACCCACTCCAGGTATCCCTGTATCAGTCCCGCATCGGCGGAGTCGGGGTGCAGCCGCGCATAACGTTCGATCTGTTTGGAGATCTCCTTGTAGGCGTCTTCGCTTAGAAATTCTTTCATCGCCTCGAGCTGCTTGCGGTACTCTTCGATCTCCTCCTCGCGCTGGTTATCGATGCCGAGCTCCTGCTGAATCTCCTTGAGCTGCTCTTTGAGAAAATACTCTTTGTTGATCTGTTCCATCTTGTGGTTGACTTTGGAGCGGATCTCGCGCTGCAGCTTGTGTGCCTCGATCTCTTCGATGAGGAAATCGATCAGCAGCAGCAGGCGCTTTTCGGTATCGGCCTCAACGAACATCTCGTATGCCCGTTCTTTGGGCAGCTTCATCGTACTGCAGATCAGATCGGCGATACGGTTGTATTCCTGGGTCTCTTCGATGGTCCGCATCAGATCCGGCGGAAAATAGTTGCTCACCTGCGACAGCGCACGTACCTTTTCGCGGACGACTTCGAGAATGGCGTCCATCTTGACCTCGTTGACCGGTGCAGGGTCAATGGTATCGACAAGCACACGCAGCGGATCCTGCGCTTTCGCCTCGAGTACTTTGCCGCGGGCGAGTCCCTGAAACAGTACTTTGACCCGGCCGTCGGGCAGCGAGACCTTGCGCATGATGGAGCCGATGACGCCTGCATCGTAGATGGCGTCCGCGTCACGCTCGGTTTCGCGCCCCTCCTTCGACGGGCAGACGATCACGAGCGAATCGTGTTCGATGGCATAGCTCGCCGCGGCGATATTGGCATCGTCGCTCATAAACAGCGGCGAAATCATAAAAGGGTAAAGAAAAAGATTATCTTCGACGATGACCGGCAATTCGCTCGGAA
>JALWNV010000099.1 GCA_027083665.1 Helicobacteraceae bacterium | reverse complement strand
CGGATTCCACAAAACGATGGATATCGCCGGCGAGCTTGGCGGAACGCTGCTGCTGTTTTGGCTGTTACGGTATCTCGGCGACAGTGAAACGGTCATACGCGGCATCTTTTTCGCAACGATCGTTCCGGGGATGATCGGGCTTGTCATCGTTGCTTTTTTTGTCAAAGACGCCCCGGCAAAAGAACGGGCATCCGTGCGGTTTGTCCTGACGTCACGGGATAAAAGGACACTGCTCGGTCTGCTGCCGTATTTTCTATTTCTCTTTTTTATGTTCAACGACGCTTTTTTTACGATGGAAGCGAAAACGATCGGTATCGCGACGGCGATCATTCCGCTGCTGTTTGTCGTTTCCACGGGGACGCAGACTGCGACGAGTTATGTCCTTGGACTGGGTGTGGACCGTTTCGGTCCGGCCCGTGTGACGGCACTGGGATACGGTTCCGGGGTTGCCGCTCAGTTTCTGCTGTGGCTGCAGCTTCCTACGGCAACCTGGTTTGCCTACGCTTTTTTGGGTCTGTTTACGGTAGCGACGCTCAATGCCAACCGGGCGATGATCGCCGAAACGGCCGATAACCGCGGTTCGGTTTACGGGGTCTTTTACGCCGGGGTTGCACTCTTTGGCGCCATGGGTGCCGGGATCGGCGGCTGGATCTGGGAGCGGTTCGGGATGCACATGGCACTGGATTTCGCGCTGTCGGGAACGATCGCTGTCGGTATGTTTTTTATTATATTGCAAGGTGTAAGACGATGAACAAACCGCGATATTCATTACGCAAAAACCTCGGGTATGCGCTTGAGGGCTTTTGGCATGTTCTTACTCATGAGACGATCTTCAAAATCGAGATACTGCTGTTTGCGGTGCTGAGTATCGTCACATGGCGTGTCGATGTGACATCGTGCGAACGGCTCTGGCTTCAAGTATCGCTCTTTTTCCCGCTGTTTGCAGAGTTGGTCAACAGCGCAATCGAGCGCACGGTCGATCTGGTCACCCGTGAGTATCACCCGCTGGCCAAAGCGGCCAAAGACAGTGCGGCGGCTGCCTGTCTGCTCAGTGTCATCGTGACGGTACTGATCTGGGGGGTCGTGCTGCTACCGGTTTTGCAGTGATTTTGTAATCGCTTCAGGATTTTGACGCATGGGGAGCCCCGCAACGGCAAAGACTGTTTCGTCTTTGATATCATAATAGATGGCAAAAGGGAATCGTTTGGCAATCATGCGGTAAAAGCCGAATTTTTTGCTATGAATACCACCATATACTTGATACTTGCAGTGCTTCAAGGTCGGTGGTGATACTGTCCCAAAAATAGTTGACATATCACATTGTTTGAATATCCAAGGCACTCATATGTCATTTCCTTTTTTGCCGATGCAAAAATTATAGCGAAAAAACAAGAAGAGAATATGCCGTTATCGCGGTTGAAGCAGGCTCCATGCGTCGTTTGTTTTCTCGATCATGCCCTCTTTTTGCAGTTTCTTCAGCGTCCTCGAAAACGTTTCGGGCGTAAGGTTGAGCATCCGGGCGATCTCGTAATGGCGCATGGTGTTGAGCAGTTCGGGGCTGTTCTTGACCAGGGAGCTTACGCGCTCCTGCGCATCCATGACCATGCCGCGTTCGATGACCGATTCGAGGTTCTTGACCTTCATGCTCAGCGAGGCGACGAGCTTGCGTGCCATCTGCGGATGGGAGAAAAAGAGATCGTCGAACGCTTTGGCGTCGATCTGAATCACTTCGCCGTCGGTTTCGAATTCGGCGGTGGCGGGATAGTCGATACCCTGCATCAGGGCGACCTCGGCGACGAGGGAGATGGGGTTGAAGTGATTGAGCACGATCTCCCGGTCGGCGGAGGTCGTTTTGTACAGCTTCAGGTGGCCCTTGGTCAGGACGGTCAGGTAGGCGGGTTTCTCCCCCTGATAGAAAAGAATCTCTCCTTTGTGAAAGGATTTGATCCGTGACATCGCGTGCAGCTTCTGCAGGGCGTCTTCGTCGAGATATTCGAACAGGGAAATGGCGTTGAGACGTTTCATGAGCACTCTTGATATGGGTCAATGCAAATAAACGGGCATCGATTTATGATTGCATAAATTATAGCCAAAAGGAAGACAACATGGAACTTTTACCCGAAGATGCGAAGAAAATCGACGTACCGGGCGCTTCGACCGATTTTTACGAATACCGCAAAGACGGCGTGACATATTATCAGTTCGATACCTCGACGATGGGACCGCCGGAGCCGATGGTCAACGCCGTCAGCGGCCTGAAGCTTATCGACGGACCGGACAAGAAGCTTGTGATGATCAACCACAAGAAGCCGATGGGCCTGCTGGACAAAGTCGGCGAAAACTACGAGATCGAGACCGAAAAGCTCGACGACGGGCGTGTCAAACTGCTCTTCAGCTACAAAAGCGGCGAGAGCGAAAAAGCGGACCTCGCCGACGCGTCGTGCCACGGGTGAGGGGCTGAACCGGTATGTTCGCAGTCACGCGTGATTTCGCGCCGCCGTTTCGGCTGATTGCCCCGTATTTCGTCACCGGCGTCATCCTCTATCTCGTTAGCGCCGTTTTTGCGCTGGGCTTCGATGTTTCCGAACTCGGGTTTATGGATCCCACGGTGATCGGGTGGGTGCACCTGTACCTGCTGGGGTTCGTGATGATGGTGATCTTCGGGGCGATGGCGCAGCTGGTACCGGTGGTGCTCGAGACCGGCCATTTCGCGGTCGATCTTTACTATATTATCGGGCCGATGCTGTTCATCGGGACGCTGATGATGGCGCTGGGATTCGCCCTGTGGCCGATGATGCTGCCGTTTGGGGGGCTCATCGTGCTCAGTGCGATGCTGATCTTCGTCTTTGACGTTTTCATGACGATCCGAAAGATCGGGGAGAAACTCAACTTCGCCATGCGCAGTGTCGTGGTGTCGAACACTTTTCTCTTTTTCGGGGTGCTCTTGGGGATTGTGCTGGCACTGGGATATGCCGGGATTATCGGTATCGATATCGCCGCACTGCTCAAAGCACACGTGTTTCTCGTGGTTGTCGGTTATATCGTCGTGACGATCATCGGTCTTTCGATGGTGCTGATTCCGATGTTCGGGCTCTCGCACGACTTTTCCTGGAAGCCGGTGGAGCGGTCGCTTGTGGCGGTGAGTGCCGGGGTGGTCGCCGTCGTGCTCGGTGCGCTCTCAGACAGCGGTTGGCTTTCGTGGACGGGCTACGGGCTGTGGCTTGCGGCGATGGTACTGTACGGCTACGAAGTCATTATGCTCTACCGTACCCGTGCGCGAAAAGAGCACGATATCTACGCCCGGTCGCTCTATATCGCTTACGGTTCGATGGCGCTTGCCCTGCTGACGGGTGTCGTGTACCTTTTCAGCGGCAGCGACGCGGCGATTCTGGCGGCGGGATGGCTGGCGTTTACGGGCTTTTTCGGTTTTCTGATCACGGGGCATCTTTACAAGATCGTGCCGTTTCTGGTCTGGTTCGAACGCTTCTCGCCGCTGGTAGGCAAACAGAAGGTCCCGATGCTCGCGGATATGGTGCCGCAGCGCAGCGCGGATTTCCAGCTGTGCTTTACGGCGGCGGGTGTCTTCGTCGGTGCGGCGGGGCTGCTGCTGGGCAGCAGCGAAATTTTCAAGGCCGGCGCCTCTTTCCTGGCGGCGGGCGGTCTTTTTCTGATACACAGTATGCTATTTATGATGAGGTACAAATAATGGTTACGGAAGAACAGATTTACGATGCGATCTCCACCGTCATCGACCCCGAAGTCGGGTTCAACCTGGTGGAGATGGGGTTGATCTACGGTGTCGAGATCGGCGAAGATGGCAATGTCATGGTGACGATGACGCTCTCAACCAAGGCGTGTCCGCTGCACCAGATGATCGTGCAGTGGGTCAAGGAGGCCTGCGAGAAGGTCGAAGGGGTGAACAACTGCGAGGTCAATGTCGTGTGGGAGCCGGCATGGAACATCACGATGGCGGCGGACAATGTCAAAAAAGCCCTGGGCGGCTGAGTTCAAACGTGACCTGCGCCACCTTTACGGTGCGGGTATCATGTTTTTTTACTTCTTCAAATGGCCCGTTTTCCTCGGGCTGCCTTTCATGTACCTGAAACTCGGTCTGCAGCGCAACCCGATTCTCGACGGGCTGTGGATCGTCTGTGCGGCACTGATCGTCAAAGATGCATATGTTCTGCTAAAAAAGCTGCTGAAGCGGACATAGTATACAATGGTAAAAGAGATTATTTTCGGAGTATGGCGATGCAGCGATATCTTGGCAAACGAAAAGAACTGAAGATCTATATCAGCAACGAGGATACGTACGAGGGCAAACCGCTGTATGAAGCGCTGTTGACGCTGTCGAAGGAAAAAGGACTCGCCGGTGCGACCGTGATCAAGGCGGTGGCGGGGATAGGGGCGCATTCGGAGCTTCACACCTTCAGTGTCTGGGCGCTCAAACAGAAGGTGCCTCTGATCGTCACGATGATCGATACCGAAGAGAAGATCGATACATTCATACGTGCGGCGGGCGGCATGATCGAGGAGGGGCTCGTGACGATGTACGATATTGACGTCATCCAGTATCACCATCCCAAATTCGGAAGCGCCTGATGCAGCCGTTACTGCTGCTTGCTGTCGGAACCGGCGGATTTGTCGGGGCGGTCCTGCGTTTTCTCATCAGCGGATGGGTTCAGAAGAGCACCGGAGGGTTTTTCCCCGTCGGCACGCTGAGTGTCAATGTGCTCGGCAGTCTTGTGATCGGCTTTATGGCGCTGTATTTCGAGTCCGTGGTGGCACCGCACCAAAAAGCGGTCGTCATCACGGGGATGCTCGGGGCGCTGACGACTTTTTCGACCTTTTCGCTCGAAACGGTGATCATGCTCCAAGGCGGCCTGTGGGGCCGTGCGGCGGCGAACGTGACGCTCAATGCCGTGCTGTGCGTGACGGCGACACTGCTGGGGATGATGCTCTTCCGCCGGCTGTACGGATAACCGATGGGTCTGTATGATTTTATCATTGCCCATTTTTCCTATCAGCTGCTGTTTATTTGGAGTATTTTCGAAGGCGAGATCGGTCTGGCGATTGCAGGATACCTGTCGGAACGAAGTCATCTTTACCTGCCCTATGTCATTGCCATCGCGATTGTCGGAGCGGTAATCGGTGATACGGTGCTCTATCTGACGGGCAGGCTTTCGCGGCACAAGACCGAGCGGTGGCTGAAAAGATACGAAACGCGCCTGAAACGGCTCGAGCACTGGTTCAAGCGGTACGGCGGATGGGTAATCGTTTTCGAACGTTTCATCTACGGGACGCATATCCCGTCACTGCTGATGATCGGGATGTCGGGATTCGGGTTCTGGCGCTTTTTTCTGCTCGATCTTCTCGGTGTCGCTGTCTGGGCGTTGACGTTTACATGGCTGGGATACGCTTTCGGGCAGACGGTGGTCGATCTTCTCGCGGTCGTGCAGCGGCATCTGAGTGCGGTCATGATCGCGGGGCTGTTCTTCTTTGTCGTCTATCAGCTTTATCGCAGCGGAAACGAACCCGAATCGCGGGAGCCGTAATTTGCAAAACACCTAAAGGATACTCGAATGAAAAAAACGAAAAACACAAAACAGAAAAGCCACAAGACCTTCCGCCGGAAAAAGTTTATCAAGATCACCCTGATCTATTTTGTCCTATTTACGGCACTGCTGTCGATGGTGGATTATTATGCCCTGATGGTGTTCAATTTCGGCTGGATGATGCTGGGGGCACTGATCGTCGCCGTCGTTATGGGATGGTTGCATATCAAAAACGGCTGGCACGACCATGCCGACGATATCGCGGAAATGATCTGAGGGGCGCTTTAATGCCGTTAAGTTAAGACGCCAAAGGAGCAAAGCCCCTTTGGCTACGCTAACGCTGAGTTCGCTTACGACTCAGCATTTAGTGCTTCGCTTGTACTG
>JALWNV010000098.1 GCA_027083665.1 Helicobacteraceae bacterium | reverse complement strand
GTTCCACATCAAGCCGGGAAGCGGCCTCTTTGTTATGTTCAAGCAGCGTCAGCAGCATGGATACCATCTTCTCGTCGGCCAGGTCCCGCATCGCAAGGTTGATGGAAAAACGCAGACCGCTTTTCTCCATCGCCTGCAGCACCTTCTGCAGCATGGTCTTCGTGATCATACGGTAATACGGTGTCTGACCGGCTACCGGCAGAAACGACTCGGGTGTTTCGACGCTGCCGTCTTCGTTATGCATCCGTACCAGTGCCTCATATTTGACGATACGGTTGTCCGCCATGGAGACGATAGGCTGAAACCAAGGGGCTATCGCGTCTCTGTCCAGTGCCGACTTCACCCGGTGGGTAATCGCGAGATTGTTCCGGACCTGCTCTTTGAGGTGCAGGGTTTCGGTAAAGAAAAGGACACCTCCGCTGCGCCGCTTCTTCTCGTACTTGAGAACGAGGTCCGCATTTTCAAGCAGCGGCGGCAGACAGTTCGCCGCGACGGAAACCGTAATATAGGTTTCAATCCCGTCGACGGCGAAGGCGTAGCTCTCGATGCTCTGTTTGATCATTGTCCCCATCTGCCGCGCCCGCTCCCTATCGACTTGCTGAAGCACGATACCGAAGTCATCACCGCCGAGCCGGAAAAAATAGGGACGGTACGGTTCCAGTATCGGCTGACGGATGAGTACGGCGACCTCCTTGAGAATCAGATTGCCGGTCTTGATACCGTAAAAGTCATTGATATGTTTGAAATTATCGATATTGAGCAGCAGCAGGGTCGGCTTATCGAATGTCTCCTGCAGCTCTTCGAAACGTTTGCGGCTGAGCAGTCCGGTCAGCTGATCGTGACTGAGCGAATAGTGCAGCTCCCTGTCCAGACGGCGCAAACGGATATTTTCCCTGCCCGTCCGCAACACCAGTACGATAATGATCACCATCGCGGCAATGAAAAGCGCCAGGAGAAAAAAGGCAAAGCGGTCCAACATGGCGAAATCGGTTTTCGCCGCTTCGAGGAACGTGTTTTCCGCAGCCTCGATCTGTGCATCCAGCCCGGAAGACTCGATCGCTCCGATCGTCCGGATAAAATCGGGATAATGCCGCTGTATATAGCGCACATGCAGTAAAAAGCTCTCGAGAAAATGTTTGTTCTTTCCCTTCAGACCCTTGATGTGAGAGATTGCGTCGAGATTTTCATCCAGCGTCTGCAGATACGATGCATCAGCCAGCAGACGGGCCTGGGATATCTCTGTGATGACGGAAAGAATACGCATGTGCAGCTTCGGATACCGCTCGAACAACTCCAGGTTTTCCGCCGGCAGGGAAGAGATGAAAACGAACGAATTCTTGATCCCCGCGTTTTGCATCAGAAAATCTTCGACATCACGTTCGTATTTCGCAATCATCTTTCCGAGCGTTTCAACCGCTTCCGCCGTCTGCTTGAAATGTGCTTCCCGCCACAGGGGATGGTTTTTCAGCTCCGCATATTCCGATTTGATACGTTCCGTCTCCCGGACGATCTTGTCCTGGTCGGTATAAGCGAACAGGGAAGCGCGAAGGATTTCATAGTTGAGCAGATGATAGCTCCGGTCCATGACGTGAAATTTCGCCCGGACCTCTTTGAAGTGATACTCGAAATTCCGCTGTGCCATATAAAAATAGGCCAGCAGTACAAACGACGCCACCCCGGCGACAAGCGCGGCGAGCGAACGAAAGACCGTTGCTCTGTCGGGCGCTTTCATCGCAATATCTCCGGAGTCTCACCGGTCAGCGTCTTCAAAAAAGCCACGATCGCCTTCACATCCTCCGGCGAAAGCTCCGTTCCGAGATTGTGATAACTCATCGTTTTAACCGCCCCCTCGAGCGTTTTCGCGGAAGCATCATGAAAATAGGGCGCCGTCAGGGCAACATTGCGCAGCGAAGGGACTTTGAAGACATTTCTGTGCCGCGGGTCTTTCGTGACGGCGGCACGGTCGGGGATGCCTTTTTGGTATTTATAGGGAATGAACAGCCCCATCTTCTGAAACGAATTTCCGCCGACATTAATGCCGTTGTGGCAGGTAATGCAGCCGAGTGCTTTGAATCGCCGGTAGCCGCGCATCTCCTCGTCGTTCAGTTTCAGTTCGCCGCGCAGATAGCGGTCGAACCGGCTGTTGGGCGTCACCAGCGCTTTTTCGAACTCGACGATGGCGTCGATCGCCTGCCGGTAACTGATACGGCCGGTCCCGTACACCTTCTTGAACAGCGCACGGTACTCCGGCGACGCATTGAGGCGTTCTTCGACGATACGGCTCTCCATCCCCATCTCCACGGGATTGTGGATCGGACCGCTGGCCTGCGCCCGGAGCGAATCCGCCCGGCCGTTCCAGAACTGTTTGAAATTGAAACGGGCATTGTAGACCGTCGGCGACTGGATATTGCCCTTTTTGCCCTCCACCCCGACCGACACCGGACGCGGATCCGCACCGCCGGAGGCGAAGCTGTGGCAGGTGGCACACGCGACGCTCTTGTCGCGCGACAGCAGCGTCTCTTCAAACAGCTTCCGGCCCAGCTCCGCCTTCGCCCTGTCGTATTCGACATGCTGCGGCAGCGGTTCTATCGGTTCGCGCGCGAACAGCGAAACGAACCATATCGACAAGACTGTACTGACCGCTCCGAATTTCATCATACCCTCAGTATAACACAAATTTATTTCTATGTCCGGTCCGGCTCTTTTCGCTGCCGTCCGCGGCGCACTCCCTTTTCGGCCGCCAACCGCCAAAACCGCTTCAGTCCGCGGCGGCTGCGGTGATCGAGCACGTAATCGATCCGGCCGAGGTATTCCCGGATAACCGACACGGCGATACCGCTGCGCCGCGACGCCTGCCGCAGCAGGTACTGCGGAATCTTTTGCGGCGCACGGGCGAACCGCCGGCTGAGCCGCTCGGCCTCTTTCACATGCCCATGCGTACACAAGACGGCGAAAACGAACGGCAGTCCGGTTTGGCGCTCCCACGCCTGCGCCAGATCGATCGCCTCGACCCCTTCCGCATACGCCCGAAGCGCCCGGTCACCGATAAGGACCTCCCCCTCGAGCCCCAATACCCGTGCAAGTACATTCGATGTCGCCGACGCACTGTCCGGTTTGGGCTCGCCCGGGACGAGCAGAACACTTTGCACCTCGCCGCGGGCGATGATTCCGAGCCCCGTATCGGTGCAGCCGCGGGCCTTGACGCTGGAGATAAACGCCGCATCGATCCGCCGCCGCTCAAAAGCCCGGTTGATCTTCGAAGGGACATCCGCGCCGTACCGTATCGCCGACTTCGCCTGCGAATAACGCAGGTAGCGCTTCATGAAAACATGAAAGGGCAGCAGATTGAGGTACTCGATACGGCCAAAACGCATATATTCCCCTCGCTTAATGTAAGACGACAATTATACGACTCCGGCGCTGAAAAAACATGCGCTAAAGCCCGCTTTGCTATAATCATGCACTTTATTATCCAAAGGATACACATGGTTCGCATCGAATTTCTGGGACCGATCCAAAAACCGGCCGTCGAGATGGAGGCATCCACCCTGGCGGAAGTCGCTGAAGCCCTCCGGGCCGACGAGACCCTCAAAGCGTGGCTCAAAAACAGTGCCGTCGCCGTCAACGACACCCTCGTCTCCGGTCTCGACGTCGCCCTCAAAGACGGAGACAAGGTCTCCCTCCTTCCACCGGTCTGCGGAGGCTGAGCGATGCTGGAACTCTATGACGGGGCGCTCGACGTCCCGGAGCTGCTGAAAAAGTGGTATGAAGAGGAGTCCCGCGGCAACTACGGCGCCTATATCCCCTTTGTCGGAACCGTCCGTGACGAAAACGGCATCGAAGGGCTCAGTTTCGACATCTACGAGCCCATCCTTACCTCCTGGTTCGATGCCTGGCAGCAAAAAGCCGCCGGCCGGGGGGCGCTGCTGAAGATGGCCCACAGCCGCGGAGACGTTCTGCTGCACCAGTCTTCTTATATCGCCGCCGTCTTCTCGCCCAAGCGCCGGGTCGCACTGGAAATGATCGAGGCGTTCGTCGAAGATTTCAAAGCCAGCGCCCCCATCTGGAAATACGACCTGAAAAACGGCGAGCGCATCTATGCGGCAGACCGCTCCACCGCCATCGGCGGCAGCGGACTGCTCGCGGGAGGCGACGCATGAGTTTTCTCTCCTATACCGAATCCGTCGAACGGCTGAACGCACTCGATACCGGCGGCGTCCGCTATGAAAAAGTCGCCCTGCCCGACGCGCTCGGCCGTATCCTCGCCGAGCATATCGTCGCGGACGAAGACTACCCGCGCCATCCCACGGCGGCGATGGACGGCTACGCCATCCGGGCCGGGGATCAGCGTGCGGGATCGATCGCCGTCGCCGATGACGACAATCCCGCCGGCGGTGAAAACCGCACGACCGTCACGGCGGGAACCTGCGTCAAGACCTTCACCGGCGCAATGATGCCCGCGGGAGCGGACACACTCATTCCCATTGAAAACGTTACCCTCCGCGACGGCCGTATCGTCATCGACGAAGCGGTCCCCGAAGGCTTCAGCGTCCGGCCTGTCGGCGAAAGCTACTTCGAAGGCGACATCCTCATTCCGAAGGGTACGCCGATCAGCTTTGCCGAGATCGGTGTGATGGCGGGGCTGAACCGTGTGATGGTTCCCGTCGCCCTGCGTCCGCGCGTCGGGGTACTCTCCACCGGCAGCGAAATTCTCGATCTCGGCGAGAACGCGACGACCCCGTCGCAAATCCGCAGTTCCAACAATTATACGATCGCCGCCCTGGCGCAGAGTGCCGGGGCGGAAGTCGTACAGCTGGGGACGGCCCCTGACGACAGGGCGGGGATTACCCGCGCGTTCGAAAACGCGCTCGAGAGCAGCGATATCGTTGTCAGTACCGGCGGCGTCAGCGTCGGCGACTACGACTTCGTCAAGGATATCGTCCCCGCCCTCGGCGCCGCCGTGGTCTACAAGGGCGTACGCATCAAACCCGGTCAGCACATCATGGTCGCACAGCGCGGCCGGCAGTTTATCCTCGCGCTGCCGGGATTCGCCTACTCTTCCACCGTCACGTTCATCCTTTACGGTCTGCCGCTGATCCGGAAAATGCTCGGCCGCGATCCCGGACATACGCTCGTCGAAGCGACCCTCAAAGCACCGTTCGTCAAACGTTCGAAAAAAACCGAGTTCACCGCCTGCAACCTCCGGTTCGAAAACGGCCGCTATGTCGTCGATTTCGAGGGCAAAAAAACGGGAAGTTCCGCAATCCTGACCAATATGATCGGCGAGACGGGGCTGATGATCACCGACGAGAGCGACGGTCCGCTCGAAGCGGGCACCGCCGTACGCGTGCTGAAGCTCGACCGGCTCTAAGCGGAGGAGGCCCATGCAACTCGTTCTCGCCACTTCAAACCAAGGCAAAATCGAAGAGATCAAAGCCCTTTGCGGCGACTTTAACGTCATCGCCTACTCCGATCTCATCGATGTGGGAGAAATCGTCGAAGATGGAAATACTTTCGCCGAGAATGCCCTTATCAAAGCACGTACGGTCTACCGTGCCCTCGGGGACAATAACGCCGTTGTCCTCTCCGACGACAGCGGTATCAGCGTCACCGCGCTGGACAATGCTCCCGGCATCTACAGCGCCCGCTACGCCGGTACCGGCGCAGGCGACAAAGACAACCTGAACAAACTCGTCGACACCCTCAAATCCAAGGGCCTTCATACATCGCCGGCTTTCTACACCGCCGCCGTCAGCATCGTCAGCCGCGAAGGCGAATATACCGTCCACGGCTGGATGCACGGCAGTGTCATCGACACCCCTCGCGGCGACGGCGGATTCGGGTACGACCCCCTATTCATCCCCGAGGGTTTCGACCGGACACTCGGCGAACTCGACCCCGAAATCAAACAAAAGCTCTCGCACCGCTCAAAAGCCCTTTCCCTCGC
>JALWNV010000097.1:3929-6001 GCA_027083665.1 Helicobacteraceae bacterium | reverse complement strand
ATGCTGCCGCATGTGCTCGACGCATACGGGCAGATCCCCGCGCCCAAATGGGTGATCGCGCTCGGTGACTGCCCGCTGATGCAGGCGCCTTTTGACAAAACCTTCGCCATCACCGGGCCTGCGGGCGAACACCTGTCGATTGCCCACCATATCCCCGGCTGCCCGCCGTCGCCGGAGGCGATCATCGAGGGGCTGCTGGCGTTTTTGCAAAAGATTTGATATGAGTCTTTTTTAGATGGAATATTACCGCACCAAGTAAATACCCAAAACCGGCTCTATCGTGCAAAGGGGTGTTTGGCTATCGTCAGACTCCTGATCTTCGCTGTTATCCGTCATAATCGTCGGATAACGCTGATATCCAGTCGTTATCTGTCACTGGGGTGTCATAATTCAGTCGTTATCATCAGGGATATTACCCATGGGTGTAAATCACAAGCAAAATTAGAAAGCATATAACAACCGACCGTGCCCTTTAGTATAAAAACCCGAACAGCCAGAGCGGAATTTTATTGCCGTCTCCTATCGTGATGCCGTCCGCAGCGACAAAAGAGTTTGGCGCATCTTTGATCTGCGAGAAACTTTTGCTCTTTCCTCCGATTTCAAACAGATAGCGATCGTCGACAAGAAAATCACCTTTTTTGGGAATGTGCAAAGCATGCTCAAAGAGCATCGACTTGAAAAACACTTCACGAATTGTTCCTATGTTGGGGGTTTCACAATAGGCATAATGAAGATTGGTATTGTTGAAGTAGATCTTTTCAGGCTTGCTGAAGATGATGTCTCCTTTTGCCTTGGGGCGCATTAGGGTGATGATTTCCGCTTTATGCAGGTAGTCGAGGTATCTGTACAGGGTTCTGTAGTCGCTTCCCATCTGCATTTTATGCAAAAGCTCGGTAATGTTTGGCGTGTAGGGAACGCTCTCGCAAAGCAGCAAAAGGAGCTTTTTCAGACTCCTGATGTTTTGATACTCAATATTGAAAATCGAGGGGATATCCACTTCCAGGACTGTGTTGATCGTTTCGGCCAGCTTGAGCTTGTAGTTTGCAAATCGGTCGAAATAGAAAGGATAGTATCCGTTGTGCAGATAATCGTCAAATTCGGACAGGGAAAAGTTTTCCAGTAGCGCATAGGCGATGTCAACATGTTGTTCCAGCAACGTCTCGAGCGAATAGAAGGGGAGTGAGATGTTGTGTTTGAGCTCAAGAAACTCCCGGAAACTCATCCCCTTGACCTCGTAAACAATCGCTCTTCGGCTCAGATCCGCTTTTGAATTGTCTATCTGCAAAGCACTGCTGCCACTGAAAATGACCTGTAGTTCCAGAAAATCGTATATTTTTTTCAGTTCGCTCTCAAAACCGATATATTTGTGAATTTCGTCCAGTACCAGAAGTTCGCCGCCACTGTTTTGAAACGTCTTTGCCAATTCAAACAGCGAGTCGATTTTAATGGAGTCGGCACTGACATACAGTTTTTTCGAGAGCGGCAGCGGATGTGCTTTGAGGTACTGGATCAAAAATGTCGTTTTGCCCACACCTCTGGCACCGATGATTCCCGTAAGCCTGTCGAAGTCGAAGCGGTCGAAAAAATAGCGTTTATAGCGGCTTTTTTGCTTGGAAAAGATCAGCCTTTGCAACTCTCTTATTTCATTGAACACATTATTCCTTTTTGATGTCCATATCATGAAAAGTGTATCTTATTTTGATTTATATGTCAAAAAATAGTCGATATATTTTGATATGCAGATCAAATAGTCAGATTTCACCGCTTATTGCAACGGTGCTTTCGGATCTCCGTAGAGCTGCGGGATCTGTTTGTATCCGATCCCCTTCGACAGTGAAGCGCTTCTGACCTCTTCTTCGAGACGGGGATAGATTTTTTGCAGATCGGTATTGCCGCCGGAGAGTTCCTTGATAAGGTAATAGGTAAAAAGCCGCTGTTTTTTCGCATCCAGCGCATTGGCGAAATCCGTCGATTTTCCGGCGGTCAAAACGGTGAGCTTCTTTTTCGGGACGGCGGTTTTTTTGACTTTCAGAACAGGGGCGACTCCTTTGTAGAGGAGTTTTCCGCTGTCG
>JALWNV010000097.1:0-3919 GCA_027083665.1 Helicobacteraceae bacterium | reverse complement strand
CCGCTGAAGCAGCTGTCCAGGAAAGCGAAGACGTGCTTGGCTTTCGCTTCTGCCAGAGAATGGTAGAGGCTGCTGAGCTTGAGCGAAGGCTCGAATGCGATGGCGTCGGCGCTCATATCGGCAGGCAGGAGATAGGCGTCACCGTTTTTTCCGGGGACACCGTGGCCGGCATAGTAGAGATAGATATCACCCTTGGGGCTTGCCAGCTCTTTGAGCAGCGCGATTTTCGCCTTGATCTGCCCGGAAGAGGCGTCGCCGTTGAGCAGCAGAATGATGTTTTGCTGCGGAAGGCCGTATGTCGTGTGCAGCAGTTCGGCGAAAGCCATCGCAGAGAGATCGGCGTAGGGAACATCGGGATTCTGCCGGTAGTCCCGGATACCGATTACGAGGGCGTAGGAGTCGGGTCGGATGCTGTCGGATTCGTTCAAAATGTATTGGGAACGGACTTCACGGTACTGTTTGAGCAGCGCCTTGGAATCCGTATCGTCCCGTGCCGTCCGGGGAAGCAGGGATTTGTCTTTGATCTCGAGGTTGTCGGTCAGAACGACGACGCGCTGCAGTTTGTCGTTTTTGTCGTAATGCGCTTCCATTCGGACATCGTCTCCGCTGTAGATCTTCTCGGCCGGAGTTCCGACGATCTCCCACAGCCCCAGCGTCAAAACATCGGCGGTACCGTGCAATACGGCCCGGCTGGTTTTGGCGCCTTCGGAATAGCCCTGCGTGAACTTGAAGATATCCATCCGTCCGTCTTCCGTCTTCTCCGTATAGACGGGTTTTCCGAGTTCGGCGATGATGAGCGAGCGGGCGGCATTTTTGTGCAGAACGCTCGTATCTTTTTCCGGGGGCTGGTTGGTGGCCATATAGACCGAACAGCCGCTGAACATCATTATCAGTATTGTCGCTGTCGTCGCAAGAAGTCTGGAAAGCATCATTCTCCGTTTCATTAGGCTTTAGAGGTGCACTCTATAATCAATTTTATCAAAAAACAACTGTATCAACGCTTCCGCAATGACGGACCGTCTTTCGGAGGTGTCCTTATTTTTATTGAGATTGCTATATACTGAAAAAAACAGCTACAGGCGGAGGAAAACGATGAAGAGCATAGCGCTTTGGCTGACGGCGGCCGTAATGCTTTGGGCGGCGGACATACCTGCATGGTTCTTGCAGCGGAGCTATCAGCCCGCCAAGAGTTACGAGGTGATCGGCTATGGAATGGGAAAAACGCTCAAAGAGGCGTCGTTGCACGCCAAAGAAGACATTGCCGGACAGTTGATGACCGAGATCAGCAGTACGAAAAAGAGCCGCCTGCAATCTGACAGCGACGAGCTGACACGCTCGCTCGATATCGAGATCGATACGCAGGTGCATACGGTGCTAAGCGATCTAAAGCCTTTAAAAACGCAAAAGCTGGGGGAGAAGTTTTTCGTGGCGCTGAAGTACGAAAATCTGAAGTTGTCGCAGCGGCTGGTGCGTAAAGCGGAGAAGATCGTATGTCTGCGCCGTCCGCTCAACCCCTATCTGGCGGCGACGCCGATGTACCGGGAGATAAAAAAAGCCGCCGGCTGTGATATCGATGTGTCACTTGTGCGCAAGGACCGTGCGTGGTTCATCGCCTACGATACGGTTTTGCTGCCCATCGCGCCGGTGGATTACAAGGATCTTTTCGTGTCGGTAAAACACAGTCCCGTCACCTTCAGTGTTTCAAAATCGCCGCTGAGAGAGGGAGACCGTTTCTTCTTCACACTGCATGCCTCCGAACGCGGTTATGCGACACTGCTCGATGTGTATGCCAACGGAATGACGGCTGTTGTCGAGCCGTCGTTTTTGATGCGCAAAGGTCAGACGTACCGGCTTCCGTCCGAAGATGCGCAAAGCAATTTCGAGGCGGCACTGCTCGAGGAGGGTGAGCCGACGTACGATCTGTATGTCGTCCTGTTCAGCCGCCGCCCGATCGACGTCAGCCGGTTCGAAGCGACGGGCGACACGCTGCTCTCCGGCGAGGATGCCTATATGGCGGACAGACTGATGCGCCTGACGGCGACGTATCCGTTTACGACGTTGTTTGTCCGGACGAAGCCTCGATAAACGGTATATAACGCCTTTGCGGCGGTGTGGCTATTTCGCGAAAAAATCGGAGAGGATCTGCTGTGCTTCCATCTGAATCTTTTTAAGATGGCTCGGCGATAGAAAGCTTTCGGCATAAATCTTATAGATATCTTCCGTTCCCGACGGACGCATGGCGACCCAGCCGTTTTCGGTGACGAGCTTGATGCCTCCCAGCGGAGCGTCGTTACCGGGGGCACGGCTGAAGCGCTGTATGATGGGCTCTCCGGCGATCGTTTCCGCGGTGATCTGTTCGGGGCGGATCGTTTTGAGTTTCGCTTTTTGCTCCGCAGTGGCGGGTGCATCAATACGGGCATAGTAGGATTTGCCGTGCTCGGCTTCGAAGTCGCGGTAGATCTCGCCCGGGTCCCGGCCGGTGACGGCCCGGATTTCGGCGGCGAGAAGGTTCATGATGATACCGTCTTTGTCGGTGCTCCACGGCGTGGCGTCCATGCGCAGGAAACTCGCTCCCGCGCTCTCTTCGCCGCCGAATGCGAGTTCGCCGCCGTACAGGCCGGGTACGAACCATTTGAAGCCGACAGGCACTTCGTAGACCTCTTTGCCCAGCGCCGCCGCCACGCGGTCGATCATGGAGCTCGATACGGCGGTTTTCCCGATACGAAGATCGGTTTTTTTCCACACCTTGCAGCGCGAGAACGGATTCCATTTGCATTTTTTCGGTTTTTTCCGGTGGGTGAAAAGATACCAGACGGCGACACTGAGATAGTGGTTGGGATTCATCAGACCCGCATGGGGAGTGACGATGCCGTGGCGGTCGGCGTCGGCGTCGTTGCCGAAGGCAAGATCGTATTTGTCGCGCAGCCGGATCAGTGACGCCATCGCGTACGGCGAGGAGCAGTCCATACGGATTTTGCCGTCGTGGTCGAGGGTCATGAACATGAATGTCGGATCGATCTTCTCGTTGACGATCAGCAGATCCAGTCCCAGCAGGGCGTTGATCTTCTTGTAGACGGGCAGGGCGGTACCGCCCATCGGATCGACACCGATACGCAGCTTGGCTTCGCGGATGGCATCGATATCGATGATTTGCGGCAGTGCCTGCACATAGGGTGTAATAAAGTCGTAGACGGTCACTTCGTCGCTTTGAAGCGCGGCTTCGTAGGCGAGGGTGCGGACAGCATCGAGGCCGTCGGCAAGGATTTCGTTGGCGCGGGCCTCGATTTTTGCCGTGACGTCGGTATCGGCGGGACCGCCGTTGGGCGTGTTGTACTTGAAGCCGCCGTCCTCAGGCGGATTGTGCGAGGGGGTGATGACGATACCGTCGGCCTTTTCGTCATGCGTTTTGTTGTATTCCAAAATGGCGAAAGAGACCAGCGGAGTCGGAGTGAACTCGTCTTGGGCGATACGCGTCTGCACGCCGTTGGCGGCGCAGACGCGCACGGCGGTGATCTGTGCGGGTCCGGAAAGCGCATGGGTGTCGCGTCCGATGAACAGCGGTCCGGTAATGCCCTCGGCTTTTCGGTATTCGCATACGGCCTGGGTGATGGCAAGAATATGGTCTTCGTTGAAACTGTTTTTCAGCGCACTGCCGCGGTGGCCGGAGGTACCGAAGAGTACTTTTTGCGCCGGATTGTTCACATCGGGCTTGTGTTCGTAGTAGGCGGTGATCAGCCGGGCGAGGTCGATACGCTGCGCCTCGGTGGCGGGGGTACCTGCGAGAGAGTCTTCCATGGTGCGGTTCTCCTGGGATTTGATGACATTATTATAATGTCATCGGGGTTTGTTGTCGATTTACGAATCGTTTTTTTTAGCGGGATTTTCCGGTCGTGTCAACAGCGTGCCGACGGTGAAACTG
>JALWNV010000096.1 GCA_027083665.1 Helicobacteraceae bacterium | reverse complement strand
ATAGAATTCGTCTTTAATATCCGCACCCTCTTCGATATAGACCTTTTGAACCAGTTTGCCTTCCGGCCCTGTCTGGTGTGTCACCAGCGTCATCCCGAGGATTTCGCTTGCGAGCTGCTTTACTTCATCGATCGAACGTGCCAGCTTGACACCCCCGCCGAGACCGCGCCCTCCCGCATGGATCTGTGCCTTGACGACCCAGATGTTTCCGCCGAGCTCTTCCGCGGCGCGTACCGCTTCGTCCGGGGTATTGGCGACAATACCGCGCGGTGTCGGAACACCGTACTTTTTAAATATCTGCTTCGCCTGATATTCATGTATATTCATTCTCTCTCCTTCTGTTAAGTTTAAAAAGCTTACGCTTTCGGGGCGATCATCTCGCTTGGGACGACATATTTGTCGAACTCTTCTTCGGTCAGCCGACCGAGCTTGACGGCCTCTTCTTTGAGCGTCGTTCCGTTCGCGTGCGCCGTCTTGGCGATTTTGGCGGCGTTTTCGTATCCGATGTAGGGGTTGAGCGCCGTCACGAGCATCAGCGAATCGTTGAGAAAATGCTCGATCTTCTCTTTGTTCGCCTTGATACCCGCCGCGGCGTTGTCGTTGAACGATACGATACTGTCGGCGAGCAGGCGGACCGACTGCAGGAAGTTGTAGGCGATAACGGGCTTGAATACGTTGAGCTCGAAATTACCCTGCGACGCCGCAAACCCGATCGTCGCGTCGTTGCCCATCACCTGACACGACACCATCGTGACCGCTTCGCTTTGTGTCGGGTTGACTTTGCCGGGCATAATCGAAGAGCCGGGCTCGTTGGCCGGAATCTCGATCTCGCCGATACCGCAGCGCGGTCCCGATGCCAGCCAGCGCACATCGTTGGCGATCTTCATCATATCCGCCGCGAGCGCCTTGAGTGCACCGTGGGCGAAGACAAGCGCGTCATGCGATGTCAGAGCGTGGAATTTGTTCGGCGCCGTGATGAAATCGTGACCGGTCAGCTCGCTGAGCCTCGCGGCGACACGTTCGCCGAGCTCGGGATGGGCGTTGAGTCCCGTCCCGACCGCCGTGCCGCCCAGGGCCAATTCCCGTACCGGGCCGAGAGAGTCCTTGATCATCGTTTCACACTTGTTGAGCATCTCGACCCAGCCGCTGATCTCCTGCCCCAGCGTCAGCGGTGTCGCGTCCTGCAGGTGAGTACGTCCGATTTTCACGAGGTCGGCATACTCTTCGCTCTTGGCCTGCAGCGTCGCTCTAAGCTTGGCGATCGCCGGAAGGAGCCGTTCTTCGACCGCGATGACCGCGGCGACGTGCAGCGCTGTCGGGTAGGTATCGTTCGAGCTTTGGGATTTGTTGACGTCGTCATTGGGATGAACGAGTTTCTCCTTGCGGAAATCGCCGCCGAGGATCTCCGTCGCACGGTTGGCGAGCACCTCGTTGTTGTTCATGTTCGACTGCGTGCCCGAGCCGGTCTGCCAGACGACGAGCGGATAGTTGCCGTCGAGCTTACCCTCGAGCATCTCGTCCGCCGCCTGGGCGATGGCGTCGGCTTTTTCCGGATCAAGTTTCCCGAGGTCCTTGTTGACCAGCGCGACCGCTTTTTTCAGGTAGGAAAACGCCCGTGTGATCTCATAGGGCATCGTCTCCTCGCCGATACGGAAATTCTGGATGGAACGCTGCGTCTGCGCACCCCAGTAGGCATCTTTGGGAACCTTGATTTCCCCCATCGTGTCTTTTTCGATTCTGTATTCCATCGGCTTATGCCTCCTCGAAGAAATTGTTTTCGTTGAGCGTATCGATCAGCGTCTGGACCGAAGCGCAGGATTTCGCGAACATCGCTTTTTCTTTATCGTCGAGCGTCACCTCGATGATTTTTTCCGCTCCGTTGGCACCGATCATGACCGGTACACCCGAAACGACATCGGAAAAGCCGTATTCACCGTCGAGGTAGACGGCGCACGGATGGATCTGCTTGGTGTCCTTGAGGATCGCTTCGACCATGATCGCCGTCGATTTCGCCGGAGCGTAGTAGGCCGACCCCGTTTTGAGATAGCCGACGATCTCCGCCCCGCCGTGGCGGGTACGGTCGACGATCTCGTCGATCTCTTCATCGGTCAGTACATCCGAAAGCGGCACGCCCGCTACGGTCGAGTAGCGCGGCAGCGGTACCATATCGTCACCGTGTCCGCCCATGACCGACGCACGGATCTGTCCGCCGCCGTAGCCCAGTTTTTCCTGAATGAACGACGCCATTCGCGAGCTGTCGAGGATCCCGGCCATTCCGAGTACCCGGCTGCGGTCGAATCCGCTCTCTTTGAGCGCGACATAAGTCATCGCGTCGAGCGGATTGGAGACCATAATGACAATCGCGTTCGGCGAATATTTGGCAATCCCCTGGATAACTTCCTTGGTGATTTTGGCGTTGATCATCAGCAGATCGTCACGGCTCATGCCCGGCAGGCGCGGACTTCCGGCGGTCACGACGACGACGTCGCAGTCGGTAAGCTGCTCCATCGACTCGGCGACGCTGACGACGGTATGGCTTCTGACGGCCGAAGCCGCCTGAGACATATCGAGTGCTTTTCCCTTGGCGACATCAATCTTGTTGTCGCGGAGGATGATTTCATGACAAGAGCCGAGCATCGCCAGCGAGTAGGCGACTGTCGCTCCGACGTTTCCGGCTCCGACGATTCCGACACGTTTTCCCTGATTCATTCTGTGAGGTCCTTTTTTCTGATAGTCTCCCGGCCGTCATCCATATACATAAGCAATATGTGCGAACACACACTATTATGTATACATGGCGCGGGATGGTCAATTATATTTCAAATAAGATTAAGTGCACTTCGTGTGCAAATAAAAAAGGTAGAAAGGTAACAACTCCCTTTCTACCGTGTTCCGAATGGGAACACTTGACGCTTAGATCGCGTCGATGATGGCATTGAGTGTCGCCGACGGGCGCATTGCCGCTTCCGCCTTCGCATCATCAGGATGGAAGTAGCCGCCGATATCCTGCGGTTTTCCTTCGGCTGCGAGCAGTTCGGAGATGATCTTCTCTTCGTTTTCAGCCAGTGCCCTCGCGACCGGCGTGAATTTCTCCTGCAGGCTTTTGTCCATGGCGTTATCGGCCAGCGCCGTCGCCCAATACAGTGCAACGTAGTAGTGCGACGCTTTATTGTCCGGCTCTCCGCATTTGCGGCTCGGCGCTTTGTCGTTGTCGAGATACTCCTGGTTCGCGACATCCAGAGCCGCGACAACTTCCGCCAGCTTCGCATCCGGATTCTTCTGTTCGATCATGCGCAGCGACTCCGCCAGAGCAAGGAACTCGCCGAGGGAATCCCAGCGCAGGTGACCTTCGGCCAGGAACTGGTCCACGTGCTTGGGTGCGGAACCGCCCGCCCCCGTCTCGAACAGGCCGCCGCCGGCGAGCAGCGGAACGATCGAAAGCATCTTCGCAGACGTCCCCAGTTCGAGGATCGGGTACATGTCCGTCAGGTGGTCACGCAGGACGTTTCCGGTCACGGCGATCGTGTCTTTGCCCGCGCGGATACGCTCGTTGGTGAAGCGTGTCGCGGAAGTGACGTCCATAATATGGATTTCCAGACCTTCCGTATCGAACTCCGGCAGATACTTCTTGACCTTCGCGATCATCTGCGCATCGTGCGCGCGGTTTTCGTCGAGCCAGAAAACGACGGGAATCTTCTCGATCTGGCCGCGCTCGACCGCCAGGCGGATCCAGTCTTTGATCGGAATGTCCTTGGCACGCGACATACGCCAGATATCGCCCTTCTCGCACTCGAAGCTCATCAGCTCCGTACCGTCCTCAGCCGTCACCGTCACCGTACCCGCTTCTTCGAGTTCGAATGTCGTCGGGTGCGAGCCGTACTCTTCGGCTTTTTGCGCCATCAGGCCGACGTTTTGCATCGTTCCCATCGTCGTGACGTCGAACTGCCCGTTTTTTACGCAGTCGGCGACCATCTCTTCGTGAAACATGCCGTAGGTACTGTCGGGAATGACCGCGACACACTCGAGCGCGTCGCCGTTGCGGTCCCACTGCTTACCGCCTTCACGGACGACCACCGGCATGGAAGCGTCGATGATGATATCGTTGGGCGCGTTGAAGTTTGTCGTTCCTTTGTCCGAGTCGACCATGGCGATTTTCGGGCTGTCGCTGTCGACAACGGCCTGAAACGCCGCTTTGATCTCGGCTTCTTTCGGATGGCCCGCGATCTTCTTCTCCAGATCGGACATTCCGAGGTTCGGGTTGACGCCCAGCTCCGCGAACGTGTCCGCATACTTCTTGAAGACCTCTTCGAAGAAAATCTCGAAGCCGTGCCCGAACATGATCGGATCGGAGATCTTCATCATCGTCGCTTTGAGGTGCACCGACCAGATAACGCCTTTGGCCTTCGCGTCTTCAATCGTCTTGCGGTAGAACTCGCGCAGCGCTTTTACCGACATGAACGTCCCGTCGAGCACTTCACCCTCAAGGGCGTCGATCGTCTTGAGCTCTTTACCGTTGAGGGCGATGGTGACTTTCTGCGCCTTGTCCATCGTTACGGATTTTTCATTGCCGTAGAAGTCGCCGTTGCCTTCCATGTGGGCGACATAGGCTTTGGAGTTTTCGGCGAAAGGCTTCAGGCGGTGCGGATGTTTCTTCGCATAGTTCTTGACCGCTTTGGCCGCACGGCGGTCCGAGTTGCCTTCGCGCAGTACCGGGTTGACCGCAGAACCGAGACAAGTGCTGTATTTCGCCTGAATGGCTTTTTCTTCATCGTTCGCCGGATTTTCCGGGTAGTCGGGGATGTCATAGCCCTGCTCCTGCAGTTCGGCGATACAGTCTTTGAGCTGTCCGACCGACGCGGAGATGTTCGGCAGCTTGATGATATTGCCTTCGGGCTTGAGGACGAGTTCGCCCAACTTCGAAAGTTCGTCTTCCGCTTTGCCCATCGCCGCGAGAACGCGGCCGGCAAGAGAGATGTCTCTTTGCTCGAGTTCGACACCGCCCGCCGCACAGAATTTCGATGCGATCGGGAAGAACGAGTATGTTGCCAAAGCCGGAGCTTCGTCAATTTTCGACCAGATGATTTTAGCCATTTTATTTCCTCAAATGTTGGAGTGAACCGGAGCGCCGGAACGCCCGGTTGAAATTTACAGGGTCATCATAACACTTTGCGTGCATGCATTGGATAACGGGTTTGCCATACGGAAAAAGTTTTTGGCTTATGTTTCATTCGGTAACATGCCTAATGTTGCGCTTATGTGTAGAAAAGTAACGTGCAAAGCGATGCCTGCCGTCAGCACCCTTGACGAAATAGAGATAGTCGGTTTTTGCCGGAAAGATCGCCGCCCGGATAGCATCGAAACCGACATTGCAGACCGGAGAAGGCGGCAGCCCTTTGTATCGGTAGGTATTGTAGGGGCTTCTGTCGTTTCGGATCCTTCCGGAAGTGACGGCCGTATGCGAGAACGCCCCGTAGTTCAGCGTCCCGTCCATCTGCAGTTTCATCCCCTTCACCAGACGGTTGGCGATCACGGAAGCGATCAGCGGCATCTCGTCGCTGTCGGCCGCTTCTTTTTGAATCACCGATGCGATTGTTACATAATGAAACCATTTTCGCTCGTTGTAGAGACCGAAAACCTTTTTCGACCATGCGACCGATTTGCGGTGCGAGCGGTTCAGCAGCAGCGACACCACCCTGTTTTCATCCATCCCCAGCGGAATCTGATAGGTATCGGGAACCAGCACCCCGTCTGTAAAGGGGCTTCGCTGACGCATTGCCCGCATCAGTTTCGCATGATCGAGTCCGAGCCGTTCGGCTACCTGAAGGAAAAAAACATGAGTCGTCTCGCCCGGTATCAACGTTACCGGTTTCATCGCCGCTTTCGAATGCGCGAGGCGATAGAGGAAATCGGCATGGCTGAGTGCCGTCGCCTTCCGCACGGGGGCGGGGCTCGCCCGGGGGGGCGAGTTGGGTCTTGCCAGGGTGTCCGGGGCGCTAGCAGGCGGAATGTTTAGCGTGGAGCAGGGGCAGCTC
>JALWNV010000095.1:303-6069 GCA_027083665.1 Helicobacteraceae bacterium | reverse complement strand
TTGCCGTCTTTCGTTGTCCGGATAGGCTTCGATGATTGCCGGCATATCCATCGGCTCATTCGCAACTTTCATGAGTTCCAGGACGCTTTGCGCCATCTCTTCTTGAAGCGCGTTGATCATCTTTTGCATTTTTTTTGCCTGCTTTTTGCTCATGCTTTGCTGACTGATGTTGTTTACGGGTTGCATATATATCCTTTTACAGTGCGAGTTTGATTCCGACCGGGCAGTGATCGCTTCCTTCGATCTCCTGCAGGATGAAAGCGTCTTCGAGATATTCGGCGAGGTCGTCGGAAATAAAGAAATAGTCGATTCGCCAACCGACGTTTTTCGTACGGGCCGAAAAACGGTATGACCACCAGGTATATTCTTCTTCGACGTCACCGTGAACGTATCGGAACGTGTCGATATAGCCGTGCGCGATGAGTTTGTCGATCCATGCGCGCTCTTCGGGAAGAAAGCCGGAGGTCTTCGCGTTGGCTTTCGGGTGTTTCAGATCGATTTCCCGATGGGCGGTATTGACGTCTCCGCAAATGACGATACTGTGTCCCGCGTCTCGAAGCGTATCGCAGTGATCGAGAAATTTGTCGTAAAATTCCAGCTTGTAGCGCAAGCGTTCTTCGTCTTTCTGCCCGTTGGGAAAATAGACGTTGAAGAGGATGAAGTCGTCATAGGTATGCTGGATGATGCGCCCTTCGTGCCGGGTGTCGATATCAAGACAGTAGTCGGTTCCGTGCGGGATCAGGTGGGAAAATACTGCCGTACCGGAATAGCCTTTCCGTTCGCCGCTGTTGATGGTCAGCTCGGCGAAATCGGTATCGAAAAGCGCGTTTGGAAACTGTGAAGCGCCGGCTTTGATCTCCTGAAGGCAGAGAATGTCGGGTCGGCGTTCATCCACCCACTTCAGCGCTTTTTTGTTGGCGACGGCACGGATGCCGTTGACGTTCCATGAAATGATCTCGATGCTTTCGCTCATTGAAAAACTTTTGCAGGGGAGTAAGGCAGGCGCCGGGGACGGCGGTCTGCGCGGTTAGACGAAATCAACGTCGGAAACGTGATGTTCGAGTCCGAGTTCCGCCGGTGTACAGCCCAGTGCGAGGCCGACCATCTGCTGCATATGCAGTACCGGCATCTTGACGTCGCGTCCGACGGCATGCGATGCGTGCTCATACTGCGTATCGAGTTTGAGGTGGCAAAGGGGGCAGGGGGTAACCATCCAGTCGGCATTGGCGTCCATCGCTCCCATCAGGGCTTTTCCTGTCAGTGCGGCGGCGGTTTTCGGTGCCTGAAGCTCCGCGTGAAAACCGCAGCATTTGTTCTTCTCCTCATAATCGACATTGACTCCGCCGAGGGCGATGATAAGATCGTCCAGAGAGTTCGGATTGTACGGATTTTCCGCACTTCTGTGTGTCTCGTTTTGCAGTTCCGACGGGCGGATGTTGTGGCAGCCGTAAAAGGGTGCGATATTGAACTGGCTCAGCGGCGTCACGACTTTTTCCCGGATGGCGTCGAGACCGAAGTCGTCGATGATCGCGTAGAGAAAATGCGTGATCTCCGAGGTGCCTTTGTATTCCAGGCCGACTTCCGCCAGCTTCTCGTTGACGCGGGCTTTGAGCTCGGGGTCCTTGTCTAGCCGGTGTTTGGTCATGGCCGTGTTGAGCTGGCAGGTATTGCAGATCGTGACCATTGTCATTCCGCGTGATTCCGCATAGCAGATATTGCGTGCGTTGAGGACCAGCGAGAGAAAGTCATCGTAATCCTGCAGGTGGGAAGCGCCGCAGCAGCTTGCCTCACTCAGCTCGATCAGTTCGATGCCGAGTTTTTCGGCTACGGCATAGGTCGATTTCAGTTGTTCGGGTGTACTCTCTTTTGCCGTACAGCCGGTAAAAAGTGCATATTGTAATTTTCCCATCTCGGCGCTCCTAATATTTCGATGTCATGGATGATTTGACAAGTGTTTTGATCTCGTCGAGTTTATCGGACTTCGGCATGTTCCACGGCATAACGACCTTGCCCTTCGTAAACATTTTGAAGCCGACTTTACCGTGCTTGACCAGCATCGGAACAGTGCCCTCTGAGTAGCGGACGAGCTCGGCTTCGTCGAGCAGCCCGTGTTTTTTGATGGAGTGGGCGAATCCGACGGCATGGCGTTCCGCGACTTTGTTGTTCGAGATACCCGCGTCGAAGATCATATTGTGCAGTTTGGTGATTTTCTCGATCGGGTTGATCTCTTTGGGGCACACTTCGGCACACTCGTAACATTTGACACAGTCCCAGACGCCCTGCGAAGGCAGGCCCACCTCTTCGAGGCGTGCATTATGCGCTTCGTCCCGGACATCGGCTTCGAACCGGTAGGCTTTGACGAACGCCGCCGGTCCGATGAAGTCTTCGTTGAGCTCGACGACGGGGCAGGAGTAGTGGCAGGCTCCGCACTGGATACACAGGTCGGCCTCGAGAAGACGTTCGGATTCTTCGGGCGAAACGGCACACTCCATTTCCGGGTGCTCATCGATTTCGCTGATAAGATACGGCTGGATCTGATCGTGTTTCTCCCAGAAGTCGCCTTTGTCGATAATCAGGTCCTTGACGGCGCGCTTGATGCTGGAAGGTTCGATTACGATCTCGTCCCCGAAAAGCTCGACGAGGTCGAGCATGTTCTCTTTGCACGCCAGTGTTCCTTTGCCGTTGACCTTCATCGCACAGGCGCCGCAGATCCCGTGGCGGCAACTTCGGCGATAGCTGAAACTGCCGTCATGTTCCCACTTGATACGGTTGAGGATGTCGAGCACGACCTCTTCGGAAGTGACCTCCATCTTGTATTCTTTGTAATACGGGAGGTAGTCTGTATCTTTGTTGAAACGAAATACCTTGAATGTTACGTTTTTGGTCGTTATTGATTCACTCACGTCTTCTCCCTTAGTATGATCTGGCTTTGAGTTCGTGTTTGCCGAGGACGACATCCATGTAGTCGAGGCGGATATTGCCGTCTTCGTCCATGTAGCCCATCGTATGCTTCAAGAAGCCCTTGTCGTCACGTTCGGGAAAGTCTTCGCGGTAGTGTGCCCCGCGGCTCTCTTTGCGGGCAAGCGCGCTTTTGACGATAAAGAGCGAATAGTCGAGCATATGGCCGAATTCGATCGCTTCTTGCAGTTCGGTGTTGAAGACGCTCGATTTGTCGTCGATGCGGATGTTTTTGTAGCGTTTACGAAGGTTCGCAAGGATCTTCATCTGTTTTTCGAGTGTGGCTTCGGTTCGGAAGACACCGGCGTTGTCGGTCATGCTCTGCTGGAGTTCGTCGCGCAGCTGCGGTACACGTTCCGTTCCGTTGTTGCTCAGAACCCAGTCGATCTCGTCGGACATGCGGCGGGCATCCTCTTCAGTCGCCTTGCGAAGTTCGATTCCGTCGACATCTTCGACCATGCTTTTCCCGACGAAGCGGCCGAAAAGCAGTGCTTCAAGCACCGAGTTCGCTCCGAGGCGGTTCGCGCCGTGTACGGAGACGCACGAACACTCGCCGGCGGCGTAGAACCCTTCGACGAATTCGGTGTTGTTCTTGCGGACATGTCCTCCGATATCGACCGGGATACCGCCCATCGAGTAGTGTGCCGTCGCCGAGATAAGGATCGGTTCTTTGATCATGTCGAGTCCGAGGAACGTCAGCGCGAGGTCACGGAGCTCCGGAAGGCGTTCCATGATCTTTTCTTTTCCGAGATGTGTCAGGTCGATATAGACGGCATCCTTGCGGGGACCGACCCCGCGACCTTCGCGGATCTCCTGGATGATGGCGCGTGCGACGACATCGCGCGAGGCGAGTTCGAGTTTGTTGGGTGCGTATTTCTCCATGAACCGCTCTCCTTCGGAGTTGAGCAGGATGCCGCCTTCACCCCGCGCGGCTTCGGAGATGAGGACGCCGTTGCCCGAAAGTCCCGAAGGGTGGAACTGAACGAATTCCATGTCTTCGAGCGGCAGACCGTGGCGGGCGACGATGGAGAGGCCGTCACCCGTGTTGGCGTGCGCGTTGGAATTGATTTTGAATGCACGGGCGTATCCGCCGGTGGCGAACATGACGGTCTTGGCGTTGAAGATCGCTTTTTCCATTGTGCGGATGTTGAACGCGGCGACACCGTAGGCCTTGCCGTCTTCGTACAGCAGATCGGCGGCATACCATTCGTCCCAGAATTTGACGCCGACGCGGTGGGCCTGCTCGTAAACGGTCTGAAGCAGGGTCAGTCCGGTACGGTCTTTCGCAAAGCACGCCCGCGGTGAAGACTGTCCGCCAAAGGGGCGCTGTGCGATCGTACCGTCGGGATTTCGGGAGAATGCCGCACCCATGCGCTCGGCCCAGCGGATGGTTTCCGGGGCGTTTTTGCACATGAATTCGACCGCATCCTGGTCCGCCAGGTAGTCGGCACCTTTGACCGTATCGAATTCGTGCAGTTCAACGCTGTCTTCTTTGCTGAAAGCCGCATTGACACCGCCTTGCGCCGCTCCGGAGTGTGAACGCAGGGGATGGAGTTTGGTGATGACGGCGACACTCTTGCCGGCATTTTGCAATTCGCGAGCTGCCGCCGAACCGGCGAGACCGGCTCCGACGATCACTGCATCATAAGTATAAATCGGAATACTCATTAGACCTTCCTTCGTAAACGTATTAATCGTCTGATTATAGCCAAGGAAGCCTTTTCAAAGGTTAAAAACTCCCTGTAATACGGCCGTTTGGAAAGATGTTACGATTGGTGCCATCCTCTGTGATCATGCATGAAGAGAGGGGTGCGGATAAAGTTTCCGCCGGCAAAAGAGCGGAGATCCGACTATAAGATTTTTGTATTGTCTTTGATCTCCGCGATGTAGTTGCCGCCTTTTTGCTGGGCGGCACGGAGGTATTCCATCGCGTTTTTGATCGTATCGTCGAACGACTGTGAAGAGGATTTCGTCGCGAACCCTCCGCTGAGCGTGACGGGGATGGTCGAGTGCGGCAGTTTGAAACGGTTGTCCGCGACCATCTGCCGGATGTGGTCGCAGTCTTCGTAGGCCCGTTCCTTGCTCGGGCGGATGAAAACGGCGACAAAATGCTCGTCGTCGATTCGTGCGAGAAGATCGTTTTGCTGTTTGTGCAGTTTCATGATCGAGGCGATTTTCAGCAAGATGGGATCGATGACGGACGCGGGATAGTGGTTGACGAGTTTGGTATAGCCGTCGACGGAGAAAACACAGAGGTAGACGTGGCTTGAACGGACGTTTCCCAGACGCTGTTCGTATGTCTGTTTCAGCCCGTCGTAATTGAGCAGCTGTGTCACGGGATCCTGTTTCGCGGCGGTCATACTGCTGCCGCTGTGCTGGCGGAGTTTGAGCGCGACGGAGTTGAGTTCCGTCGTTTTGAATTTGTAGGTGCTGCGGGAACTTTCAAGTGTCATCAGACCCGTCAGGTCGGAGAGGATCGTCCGTCCGGCCTGTTTGGCGACAGTCCAGGTCAGCAGAATCCATAAGCCGAGCAGTCCCAGTCCGATGCCGACAAAAAGGAAGTATCGGTACAGGCTCTGCAGCTGCAGCCGGGCGAGCGGATACAGTGCGAGCAGATATCCGTCGACCTGTTTTTGCAGTGCCGTGCGTTTCAAGAGGGTACCGCCCCGCTTCGAGAAATAGCTTTCGGCCGCTTGGGCAAGGGCATCGAAGCGCAGTTTCAACTTGTTGACGAGCTGTTTGCGCCGCGGCTCCTCGTGAATCAGTATCTCATTGACGAATTCGTAAGGAATGTTTTCGGAGAAGCGG
>JALWNV010000095.1:0-293 GCA_027083665.1 Helicobacteraceae bacterium | reverse complement strand
TTTGAGAATGCCGTCGCTTTCGATCTGGGAAAATTTCAGGTCTTTGCGGTCGAGGGTGAGAAGTTTCTTAACGAGTTTCTCCTGCTCCTGCAGGTAGCCGATCCGATCGAACGTTGCCGTTGCCGAAAAGAATATCGAACCGATCCCCAGCAGCAAAAACAGCAATACAATGATATTGAACTGAATACTGCTCAACAGTTTTTTGACGGATGTTTTCATCGCTTGTCCCGTGTTGGTTTGGTGATGCCTTGGAACCATTCTATTTGATATTTGTTTAATGTATTCTTATCTTT
>JALWNV010000094.1:4845-6081 GCA_027083665.1 Helicobacteraceae bacterium | reverse complement strand
TGGCGTATAGACTTCTCTTTATCAAAAAATCGGAAAAGGAGTGGAAGAAACTCAATGCACCGATTAGAGAGCAGTTCAAAAAAAAGCTCAAAGAGAGGCTTGAAAACCCACACGTCCGTTATGACAGATTGAGTGGGTTCCAAAATGTCTATAAGATCAAATTGCGTAGTTCCGGATTTAGATTGGTATATGAAGTTGTCGATGATAAGGTTATTGTTGTGGTACTGTCTGTAGGCAAGAGAGAAGACGGTGCTGTCTACCGTGAACTTGAAAAGAGGATGCAAACATAGCAAACCTCATCTATCGTTTACATCCAAAACAGAATCAGGGGCCGGAGCAGCCAAGGGCGGGGGAGTAAAACAGTCGGCCTTAAACTTCAGCCAACTGCCCGGAAAACTCCTCTTCCGGTATGGGACGGGAGAAAAGATACCCCTGGAATACCGTACTGCCGTACTGATAAAGAGCGCGAAACTGCTCATCGTTCTCCACCCCTTCGGCAACCACACTGAGACGGAGGTTCTGCGCCAGTGTGATAATGGTCTGTACCACGGCGACACTGCGTTCGTTGTCCAGGATATGATCGACAAACGATTTGTCGATTTTCAGTTCATCGAGGGGAAGATTCATCAAATAGTGCAGGGAAGAGTATCCGGTTCCGAAATCATCGATAGAAAACTGGAATCCATGCTGTTTCAGTGCAAGCATCGTTTCGATCGTATGCTCGATATTGGAGACGACAGCCTCTTCGGTGATTTCCAGTATGATGGAATGAGGATCGATCGAAAACCGATCGGCTTCAGTGATGATGAATTGGACGAAATCAGCCATCATAAACTGGGCGGAAGAGATGTTGATCGCGATGCTTTTCATACCCGATTTTTCAATATTGATCCGATTTTCAAGAACGAAGCGGAATATTTTGCGTATCACCATCCGGTCAATTTCAAGGATCAGTCCCGTCTCTTCGGCAAAAGGAATAAACTCTACAGGAGGGATCAGAGTACCGTCTTTGTGTTGCAGACGAGTCAGCGCTTCCGCCGAACAGAGCTTCCGTTCCCGATCGAATTTCGGCTGGTAATAGATGATGAATCGGTCATTTTCAATGGCGTGATGCAGAATCTGCTCAAGCTCAAGCCGCCTGTCCGTACTCGATTGCATCTGTTCATTGAAAAATGCGATGTTGTTCCGGCCTTTTTCTTTAGCCTTGTAAAGGGCGTTGTCGGCATGCTTCATGAC
>JALWNV010000094.1:0-4835 GCA_027083665.1 Helicobacteraceae bacterium | reverse complement strand
CTTCATGACGGTCTCAATATCCTGTTCACTCCGAAAAAGTTCGATGCCGATGCTTGCCGTGATTTTTAGCGTTTTGTCATCAAGCCGGATATTTTCATCGAAAAGATGCCGAATCTCTTCTGCAAGCAGCTGCACGGTCTTTTGGGCTTCTTTCTTTTCCCGGCAAAGAGGCGGCGTCAAAACCAGGAACTCATCCCCTCCGATCCGGTACACTTTCAGTCCGCGTTCTTCCAGTCTTTTCAGCCGCCGGGTGATTTCGATTAATATCTTGTCCCCCACCGTGTGTCCGAGAGAATCGTTGAGCACCTTGAATGAATCAAGGTCGATAAAACTCAGCGCAGAGTATTTTTGGCTCTCCTTAGACTCCCGGATACGTTTTTCGAGATCGATTCGCAGTGATCTGCGGTTGGGAAGGTCGGTAAGGGCATCGTGGAGGGATTGATACTCCAGTCGCGAATAGGAGTCGCGAATCATCGTACGCATCCCGTTAATCGTATCGGCAAGCGAAGAGAGGACATCGTCACGGGTCCATCGGTTCTCGTTTCGGTCCAGTTTCAAAGGAGGGATCGGTTTGTCAAAACGGATTTCGTGTGTATAGTTCTGGATTTTATAAAGATGTTTCGTAACAAGCAACCAGACCAGCAGCAGAATGAAAAAGCCCACAAGCATCATGGTAATCAGAAGGATGGCAAGTGTCGTTACGGTATGGTGGATGATGTCATTGCGAATGTATTCGGTCGTTGCTACCATGCTCAGTGTACCGATATAGACGTTTTTCCCGTAGGCATCGTTGTGGTAAAGCGGAACTTTTTTGATCAGAAAACCGTATTCGGGAAGTTTTCCCGCTTCGGCAAGAACCTTGTCGCGGTCGTCAGTGAGTCGAAAATAGACAAAATTGCGTTTTTGAAGCAGTCCGTTCAGTGTCGTACGCAAAGAGGCAATGTTGAGTATCCACAAATCTTCTTCGATACTTTTGAGGTTGATTTTCCTGATCTGTTCGAACTCTTCTTTGAGTGCTTGTTTCTCGGCACGGTACTCCCAGACAATCTGGACCGCACTCACGAGCAGTGCAGTCGCCACGGTAACACCGAATATGTAAAGACTCAGCCGCCTGGCCAGTTTGCTTTTGAAAAACGGAAAATATCTATTGGTTACTTGCCGGTTCATCGGATACTTCCTTTTCGGGAACGCTTGTTTCATCAGATCCCAGCGCCATATCGCTGCGGTATCGCTTCATGATCTTTTCAAAGGTACCGTCGCTGTGCATTCGGCGCAAAGTTTCGTTGAATTGATCGATGATCGTGGCATAGGGGGAATCCTTGCGAATCAGTAGCCGATATTCCATTTTGGCAAAAGGATAGGTGCCCATTACGATTTTTTGAAGCTCATCTTGCAGGGGACCGCCTTTTCGGATCTGGTCCCTAACAAAATCCGGGCCGGTAATATGACTCATCAAATAGATGTCGGCCCGTCCCGATGCGACCATATTCAGAGCGCTTTCGGCAGTAGGTACCCAGATGATCCGCATTCCTTTGAGATGCTCTTTCGACCATCCGGAATCCATAGTCTCCGCCAATACGAACCGCTTCAGTCCGTCTACCGTTCGGATATTCAGAATTTCTTTGAGCTTCGGATTGTTCCGGCTGACAAAAACCCTCTCCTGTACTGTCAGAATCGGGTCGGTGGCTTTGAGGAATTTCCGGCGGCTTTCGGTATAGACAGTCACCATCCCGTCCGCTTTTCCCTCCTCAACCATTTTTTGCGTACGGCTCCAGGGGTAGAGCCGGTTTTGCAGCGGAACATGCATCCGCCTGAAAGCTTCGGTGAGTATATCATAGAATATCCCTTCCGGTTTGCCCGCACGGTTACGGTAGATCAGCGGTTTGAAATTCTCGTCATCAACCCACTGAAACGGCCGATCCGGTGACGCTCCCCATATCGGAAGTGCCCACAGAATCATCACTCCCAAAACGACATGCAGACACACCCGACGCCTCACTTCCTCTTCTCCTTTTCCCGATACTGTAACGCTTTCCGTATCGTCTTCGCTATCAAAAGTATATCATTAGTACCGCGAATTCCGCTTTTTCCGGACAGTCGAAACCGTCTGTTTTCGATCCCTGGATTTCCCAAACGGCATCAGCATCGGCACCTCTTTTTTGTACGTTTCATACGCTTTCCCCAGTGACTTGACGAGACTCCGTTCTTCAAAATAGAGCCCGATGAGGATGTAGAACGTCATGCCGACGGCGAACAGCAGGTGGCCGTAACTCATGACGGGAGTCGCCCAGATGCCGACAAGCGTGCCCGCTTGGATGGGGTGGCGGAGGTAGCGGTAGAAGCCTTTTTTCCGAAACGTCTGCCGCGGTTCGGGGATGCCTCGCAGATAGCGGTAGCCCTGATGCAGTCCGAAGAGTTCGAAATGATCGATCTGGAACGTAGCGACGAAGGCGAAGAGCCATCCGGCGGCGTAAAGCAGGGTGAGACCCCACCGGCCGATCCCGTCTTCGAAAGCCCACAGGGTGCCGCCGACGGGCTGCCAGAAACGGTACAGCACGACAAGCGCGAACGCCGAAAAAAGCGTATAGGTCGCATCGCGCACGGCGGGCGGGGTAGTGCCGAAAAGTTTTTGTTTGAACCCTTCTCTCGCCATCAGCGAATGCTGAAGACCGAACAGCAAAATCAGCGTGATATCGATGACGGCGGCGTATCCGCCTGCCGTGCCCCTGTCGATATTCCACGGCATAAAGGGCCAGGGAAAGACCCAGAAGATCAAAAAAGTCAGCGAGAGCAGTGCGGCGAGGTAAGCGAGCAGGGCGTAGCCGAATACGAGAAAACGTTTCATGCGATTCCTTTGGACGGGGGAGTATGATACCACATTCGCGCTGCCGAACGTCCCGGCATCGCTACTCTAATGGCGTCTTGGCTATAATGTCAAAAATTTTTCAAAGCGGACAAAATGCATTTTATCGAAACACGCGGAAACGACGGAACCCACCCTCTCAAAGTCACTTTTTCCGAGGCGATTCTAAGCCCAATCGCCTCGTACGGCGGCCTTTACGTCCCCGAAACCCTGCCTGAACTCGGTACGGCCTTTTTGGAAAAACACCTCGGCAGCGGCTATAAGGAGATGGCCAAAGATATCCTCGCGCGCTTCGAGGTCGATATCGACGAAGCGGTGATCGACGAGGCGCTGTCGCTGTACGACCGGTTCGACGATCCTTCCAACCCCGTACCGGTGGTCAAGGTCAAAGACGGCCTTTATGTCAGCGAGCTCTACCACGGACCGACCCGTGCGTTCAAGGACATGGCGCTGCAGCCTTTCGGCGTCGTGCTCTCGAGTATCGCGCAAAAGCGCGACGAGAATTACCTGATCCTCGCGGCTACCAGCGGCGATACCGGACCGGCGGCGCTGGAAACGTTCAAAAACCGTGCCAACGTCAAAGTGGCGTGCATGTACCCCGACGGCGGCACGAGCGATGTACAGCGCCTGCAGATGGTGACCGAAGACGCGCCGAACCTCAAGGTGATCGGCATCCGTGGCAATTTCGACGACGCTCAGAGCGCGCTCAAGCGCCTGCTGGCCTCGGAGACTTTCAAGGCGAAACTGCAGGAGAAACACATCAAGCTTTCCGCCGCCAACTCCGTGAACTTCGGGCGTATCATCTTCCAGATCATGTACCACATCCACAGCTACCTCGAGCTGGTACGACAGGGTATCATCGCCGTCGGCGACAAGGTCTACCTCGATGTACCCAGCGGCAATTTCGGCAACGTCCTCGGCGCCTACTACGCGCTCAAGATGGGCCTGCCGGTCGAAAAGCTCATTGTCGCTTCGAACGAGAACAATATCCTCACCGAGCTCATTCAGACCGGACGCTACGACATGCGCGGTAAATCGCTCATCGCGACGACCTCGCCGGCGATGGATATCCTCAAATCCTCGAATGTCGAGCGGGTTTTGTATGACCTCTACGGCGCGCAGCGCACCCGGGAACTGATGCAACAGCTCGACAATGAAAAGTATTATGAGCTGACACCCGGGGAGCTCTCGGTATTGCAGGCATATTTCTGTGCGGATTTCGCCACGGCGGAAGAGGGCCGCCGCTATATGAAAGCGGCGTTTGAAAACGGCTACCTGATGGATCCGCATACGGCGACGTGCTTCAAAGCCTACGAGAGCTGCGCGCGTGAAAATATCCCCACCATCGCCTATTCGACGGCGGAGTGGACGAAGTTTTCACCGACGATCGCCGAAGCGCTGACCGGCGAGCAAGGCGCGCGCGACATCGACGCGCTCAAGGCGATCGCCGAGACGGCGGGCGTCACCATTCCGCCGATGATCGAGGCGTTGTTTGAAAAACCGATCGCGCAGAAAACCGTGATCGACAAGGAAAAGATCGAAGAAGAGATCCTGACCTTTATCTGACCTTCTTTTGCTTTCGCGTCGCGCGAAAGCTTACCCCTCTTCGTTCTTGTGTTTTTTCAATGACATACTCTGCTCCATGTTTTTGATCTCTTCATCGCCGTTGAGCAGGATTTTCGGGTCGATTTCAAATATCTTTTTCTTGTCGGATTTTCCCGGATAGTCTATTTTGTTGAGGATATGCCGGATGCAGTTGAGGCGTGCCTGCTTCTTGTTGTCGGAGCGGATGATCGTCCACGGAGCGTGATCGGTATGCGACGCGAGCAGCATCGAGTATTTGGCGATGGTGTACTTGTCCCACATCTGCTGCGATTTGGCATCGACGGGGGAGAGCTTGAACTGCTTGAGCGGGTCGATTTTGCGCTCTTTGAAGCGTTTGGCCTGCTCCGCCTTGGAGACGGAAAAGTAG
>JALWNV010000093.1 GCA_027083665.1 Helicobacteraceae bacterium | reverse complement strand
CGTCCGCCGACGATGGCCGCTTTTCCGTCGGCGATCAGCACTTTGTTGTGCATCCGTTTGCCCAGCGAATCGACATGAAAAAGCAGGGCCATATAGCGGAAAAACCGGCGGTAGCCGTTGGGGTTGAAGAGGCGTACCTCGATATTGGGATGCGCCGCAAGCATTGTGAGCTCTTTGTCTTTGCCCGAGGTGATGAGGTCGTCGATGAGCAGCCGTACCTTGACACCGCGGTCGGCGGCGGCGAGCAGACGCGAGGAGAAGTAGGCCCCGGTACGGTCGTCTTCGTAGATGTAGTACTGTACATCCAGACTCGTTGTCGCCCGGTCGACGAGGTAGATACGTGCGGCGAAAGCGTTTTTGGGATTGCCCAGCGAATAAAATGCCGAAGCGTCATGCAGGGGCCTGTCGGTATGCAGCGGCCGCATCCATGCCTGTGCCGTTTCGCTTACGATCGTGTAGGAGGGCTTTTTGTCACCGGCTTTCGGTACGGCGGCGCTGCAGCCGTGCAGCACGAACAGGAGTGCACCGATCAGCGGCAGCGTACCGTATCGCATCATCGCTCTTTTTCGTGTCCAGGCGTTCCGCTTTCATTGGCATCGTGTGCGAGTACCATGACCGAGGCCGTCATCCCGACGCGAAGCTTGATCGTTTCAGGCAGCGGGTCGAGGGCGATGCGCACGGGGATACGTTGCGCGAGGCGGATCCACTGGAAGACCGGTTTGACTCTCGGCAGCAGGTTCTCCCCGGGGTTGCCGTCGGAGGGGGCGATGCCCCAGGCGACGGATTCGACATGCCCTGTCAGCGGCGTATCGGGATAGGCCATGAGCGTGACGACGGCACGGTCGCCTTCGCGGACGCCGGAGAGCATGTCTTCGCGGAAAAAACCGAAAACCCAGAAGCTGTCTTTGTCCACGAGGGCCATGAGGGGCCTGTTCGCCACGGCCTGCGATCCGATCTGGAAGTTGATGTTCGAGACCCAGCCGTCGACTTCGGCGCAGACCCTGGTGAAGCCGAGGTTGAGTTTCGCGGCGTTGAGACTCTCCTTGGCCGTGTCGATGTCCGCAAGGGCCTTGATATAGGCGACCTCATTGCGGATGAGATCTTTTTGGGAGACCGCTCCGGCGTCTTTCTCGGCGATCTGCCTGAGCCGTTCGTATTCGATCTTCCGTCCCTTGGCATTTTCAACGGCACGGCGAAGACGCGCTTCGGCCTGGGCGACTTTGACACGGTACTGCGAAGGGTCGATTTCAAAAAGCAGGTCGCCTTTTTTCACGCGCTGGTTATCCCGGACATGGATGGCGGTAATCATCCCGGAGACTCTCGGTGTGACCTGGATCACCTGTGTCCGGACCTGGCCGTCGCGGGTCCAGGGGTTATCGAAATAGTCGCGGTATTTTTCATAGCCGAAATAGCCTGCCGCAGCGATAATGCCGAGGGTCAGCAGCAGCTTGACGATCGTCGTGAGAATCTGCATCTTGTTCCTTTCAAAATCGTATCCAGAAGCGGTCTGTCAGGATGACAAAGAGTACCATGATTGCCGCGAAAACGTACGAAGGGGCGTAAAACCAGCGCGCGAGCTTCGTTTTGTTGAGCAAAAATACCGTCGCCACCGCCGCGAAAAACGCCGTGACGAGCACGGGTATGAGGGGAGAAAAACAGACGCCTGCGACCATCAGTTCGTGCGGATAGGGATTGGACATCACGGCAGTTTCTCCGGCAGGAGTGTGGCGTTGTCGTCGAGGTACTCACCCCAGTCGGTACGTGTACGCATCCGTGCGGCCCGCTCTTTGGAGAGATAATGCGTACCGCCCATCTGCCGCCATCCGCCGCCGAGCGCTTTGTAAAGCAGGACGCTGTCGGTGGCGAGTGCGCCCTTGATCTGCGCGTAGCGGTCCTGGATCGTCGTCAGGCGTTCGACGGTGGAGAGCAGCCGCTGGTAACTGACCAGGCCGTCGTTGTACTGCGTCGCCGAAAGATTGAACGCCCGTACGGTCGCGTCGAGGGCGTGTTCGATCTCGTCGAGCTGTATCCGGGCGAACCGGTAGCCGCTGAGTGCGCTGTCGACTTCGCCAACGGCCTGCAGCACTTTCTTGTTGTAGTCGATCAGCCGCAGTTCGAATGCGGCGTCCTGGGCGCGGATACGGTTCCTGATACGGTCGTACTGCCAGATATTCCATGAAAATGACGGACCGGCGGAGATACCGACGGCTTTGGAACCGCCGACCCAGTTTCCCGTTGCGTCTGTGGGGTTGTAGCCGATCGTGCCGAAGAGTGTGAAACTGGGATAGAGGTCCGCGGTAACGACGCCGATCTTCGCGCTTTCGGCATGGGCGAGATGTTCGGCGGCTTTGAGGTCGGGCCGGCGTGCCAGCAGCGCGGCATCGAAAGTGAGATTGTCGTCGAGCCGGGGGACGGGGATACACGACTCCGCGAGCAGTGTTTTGGCATCGGGCTGCAGGTAGAGGTTGCCATGTGTTTTGGCGGCAGGTACCGGCATCGAAGCTTTATTTTTCAGCAGCGGATCGAGTTCCCGGGGGAAGGTGCCCAGCAGTACGGCAAGGGCGTTGCGCGAACGGACCATCTCGTTTTGCAGTTCGGGCAAAACGGCACGGGTACTGTAGAGCTGCGAACGGGCCTGCTGCATGTCGAGTTCGGAGACATTGCCCGAGTTGTACTGTACCTGTGTCATTTCCACGACGCGTTTTTGGATGGTGATGTTGCGGCGGGCGAAGGTGATGCGTTCCTGTGCGGTACGGTAGGCGATGTAGTTGCGCGCGATTTCGGCATAGACCGAGACCATGATGTCGGCGTAGGAGGCGACGGAGGCATAGAGCAGGGCTTCGGAGGATTCGATGCCGCGGGCGTATTTGCCCCAGATGTCCATCTCCCACCCCAGGTCGAAGTTGATGCCGGCGGCATTGACGTTACGGTCGCGGAGGCGCGAAATGCCGGCACTGCCCGAGAGGGTCTGTACCTGAGGATAGGCCAGTCCCCGGCTCAGCCCGAGTGCCGCACGCGACTGCAGGATACGCAGGCCGGCGCTTTGCAGGTCGAGGTTCTGCCGTGCGGCCTTGTCGATCAGCGATGTCAGCACGGGGTCGTCGAAGGTTTTCCACCAGGCGTCGGGCCGTTCATGTGATGCGTTGCTTTCCGGAGCCTCCGGAAGTGCCGGCGGATGAACACCGCCGAATTCGGGACCGACTTTTGTACATCCGGCCAGTGAAAGCAGCAGTGCCCCTGCCAGTGCCGTCATGAAATACCGGGTCGTGTTCGCTCCTTTTGTCATCTAAAACCTCGCCGTCCGCAGGGCGGGAAAATCGATATCCGCCATCGTTTTAGCCAGTGACCGGACCGTTTTCCATACCTGGGCGACGGCGGCGGTCTCCTCGTAAAAGGCCACCAGTTCTTTTTCCCCGCTGTCCGCGGTCGGGAGTGTTTCGAGAAAACGCTCCAATGCGGCATGTTCCGCTTTCATCGCCTCTTCCGCCTCGCGGCCGATCGCTTCGAAATCGTTTCTTCGGCGCGCTTTGTTCAGGCGTTCGAGGTATTTTGCCGGTCCGGAAGCGCCATACGTTTCATGATAGCGCCGTCTCAGGGAATTGTAGCGGTTTTTGCGGCGCAGGTGCTGAAGGATTCGCAGACGGTAGGCCAGCGTGTCGCATGTTTTTGCAAAATGTGTGAGCGCCTCGTCGTCGAGCGTGTCGAAGTAGCTGCGGTCGATTTTGAAAAGCCACAGTTTCATCTTCTCGAGCGACGGGTCGAGGTGCCGCAGGGCGGATGCGGCATTTTTTCCCGTTTCGGCCAGCCGGGCGGCCAGGGTGAAAAAACGTCTCTTGCGCCGCAGGAACATCGATTCCGCCCGCGTGGAGAAGGGGAAGTAGTAAAAAAAGAGCAAAACCGTCAAAAAGGCGTAGAAGATAAACAGAAACAGCAAAAAGTAGCTGAAGCTGAAAACCTGTTCGTTGGCGATATTGAAAGTGGTCAGCCCTATCAGGAAAAAGATGGACAGTTCGGGTTTGAGAAAATAAAACCCGATAAAGGCGTAGGCAAAGATAAAAGCCCCGAGCTGCCATCCCGAATGCAGGTGGGAGAAAACGAAGATGTAGGATACGGCTGCGAACAACAGCGAAAAGGTGAACAGGACGATCATGACAGCCGGCTGCAGCGGGGTATTGACCGTCAGGGGCGACAGCAGCGTCGCGAGAGCGACGATAATGAATCCCGCGGGAGGGTTGATCCATATCCACAGCAGGGTGGTCGTCCAGAAGATGAGAAAAATCACGAACGCCGAACGAAAATCGTCAGGGTCGCCCCACAAAAAGCGCGAAAAAGGTTTGCGCTGCCGATACTCAAAACGTGTCGGCATCGGGCTGAGCATGGCATTGATCTTCTCGCCGAGGAGACGAAGCTGTGTATGCAGGTCGGACAGACGCTGCGCCGCGGCGACAGTTTCGGCACGCTGAAGGTGGCTGCTGCTTGCGAGGGCCTCTTTGTCGTATTGCGGTTTCCACGGCGCCGGAAGTATCAGCGGGGAGCCCTGTTCCCATGCCCCGGCGAGTGCGTCGATCATGGCGCCGATCTGACCGAGGCCCTCGGAGAGGTTTTGCACGAAACTTTCGGCTTCGGTTCCTTCTTCGGCGCGGCGCGTCAGCAGTTCGGCGATCTGTTCATAGTCGTCGACGATGCTGCGCCACTGCCGGTTCGAAAGTGCCTTGCGGCTGTCGCTTCCAAGACCGTAGCGGCTCTGCCGGAGGCGTTCGAGCGAGTCTCTGACGGCTTCCGCCGCTTCGGAACGTTCCGGCTGTGAGGCGCTCGCTGCACGAAATACCTGCATGAGTTTTCGGCCGAGTTCGGCCGCGAGGGTGTCGTGGGCGGTTTCATCGCGTACCGGCCAGAGGTAGATGCCGATAAGGGTATAAACGACGATACCGAATACCGTCATGTAGGTGCGGTTGATGCCGTAGAGGAAGATGTCGTCCATTCCGCCGTTGTTGAACACCATCATGATCATGACGGCGGTCAGGGTGAAAAGGACCGGATCGCCCCGGTAGATACGGCCGAGGTAGAGGACGGCGGTGACCGCAAGCGAGGTCAGCAGCAAGTAGAGCTCGCGGTCTTGCGGAAAGGCCGCGATAAGGGCCATCCCGATGATACCGCCCAGCACTGTTCCCAGCACCCGAAGCGTGCCTTTGAGTACGGAAGCGCCGATCGGGCCCGCCGCGGCGATCAAAATGATGCAGATGACCGCCGTCTGTCCCTGGGGCCATCCCTGCGAAAGGGGGATGAGATAGGCGAGCATGACGGCGAGCGAGGATTTGAACGCGAACGCAAAGCGCGCAGAAGGCCGCGGCAACAGGCGTGAAACCCGAACCGGAAGCGATATCGCTACGGCACTTTCGGTAGGCATGCGGTTTTATCCTTTTTTTTCGGCGGTGACGGGACTCATGATTGTTCGGGCTCGTGTAACTTTTTTTCCCGTTCGTCCTCGATCGCTTCTTGCAGCCACAGACTGAAAAGCTTGTACGAAAGGGCAAAGATGACAGCACCGACAAAGAGGCCGATCATCCCCCACAGCAGCATGCCGCCGATGGCGCCGACGAGGACAACGAGCATCGGGATATCGACCCCGCGCCCCATGAGCAGGGGTTTGAGTACGCCGTCGCCGGCGGCGACAATCAGCATGTAGACGGCAAAAACCGCTTCCGCCGTGCCGCTGCCCTGGGAGAAGACATAGGCGATGACGGGGCCGATGATGATGAGCGCGGGGATTTGAATGATGGTCAGAAACATGACGCCTACGGCGAGCACGATGGAAAACGGTACGTCCATCGCCAGCATCCCGGCGAGGGCGAAGGCTCCCTGGATCGCCGCAACACCGATGACGCCCGTCGCGACGCTGCGTACCGTCAGTGCCGAAAGCGTGACCCACTCTTCGGCGAGATCACCCATCAGCCGGTGCGACAGGTGGCGGTAGAACGCTACACCGCTCTCTTTGTGGACAAGCAGCACCGCGGCGATGATGAAAGCGCCGATGATGATGAGGATCGTCACGAGGCCGTTGCCCATCGCCGTGAGGATATGGG
>JALWNV010000092.1 GCA_027083665.1 Helicobacteraceae bacterium | reverse complement strand
CTCAAAATGATCGATGAGAAAAAAGAGCCTGGATGATCCGGCGTCTCTTCAAACGCAGCCGACTGCAGGAAAAATATCATGACCTCATCGTCAAATACAAAATCCCGCGCGCTTTTCTGAGCGTCAACCGCCACGCCGTCGCCAAAGGGGTGATGGTGGGACTTTTCGTCGCGTTTATCCCCATGCCGGCACAGATGCTCGCTATCGTACTGCTTCAGCCGCTGTTTCGCTTCAATCTTCCGCTGGCCGTCGCACTGGTGTGGATCACCAACCCCGCTACGATGCCGTTTATCTACTATGTCGAATACAAGACGGGAGGATTGCTTCTGGGAATGGATGCGCTCGAACCGGTACAGCTGAGCATCGAGTGGTTTCGGCACCATTTCGACGATATCATGGTACCGCTGTATACCGGAGCCTTTTTTTACTCCACCGTCAGTGCCGCCGCGGGATACTACGCGGTGCAGCGGCTGTGGATATACTCCGTACGCAAAGAGCGTGCCGCTAACGGCGGCGGTCGATAATCTTTCGGGCGTCTTTGATGACGTCTTTGATGTTCAATCGAATCCACTGCTTGTCCATCCACTCTTCGGGACGCACCTCGACCCCCTGGACCAATACCCCGAAATGGAGGTGATCGCCCATGGCGTAGCCCGTCATCCCCGTATTGGCGATATGCGCTCCCGCATCGACATGATCACCCTGCGCAACGTTAAGGCTCGAGCAGTGACCGTAGAGGGTATACAGCCCCAGCCCATGCGCCAGAACCGGCATATTGCCGTAGATACCGTTCTCGTCGGCAAAAACGATCTCGCCCGGATTTTTCGTGATGATCTTTCCCATCTTCACACTGGCCAGGTCCAATCCGAGATGGTAGGATTCACTGACCTTTTTTCCCTTGTAATAATAGAGGCGGTGGTCTCCAAAGCTCGCGACGACTTTGCCGTTGCGCAACGGATAAAACGGCACCTGCTCGAAACTGTCGATCTGCTCATCACCGACTTTGGACGTGATCTCATGAATCAGCTCCTCGTTTTTCTCGCGCAGGGTCTCGTTGACGAAACGAAAACGTTCGATCAGATCGGCATTCGCCGGTGCGCCGTACATCTCGGCGAGATCGGCGACCTTGCCGTTAAGAAAACGGTCGCTGAGTTTAATCTTCGACAGCCGGTACTTTTTCTCTTTCAGGTGCAGCGGAATGTAGGCCTTGGCCGTATTGCCCGCGACATCGGTGGCAATGACATGGGCGCGGAAATTTTCCGCCGTCACCGGCCAGGCGATGAGCGCAATGTAGTATCCCTCGGCGTAGAACGGCTCCGCGGTAAAACGTTTTCCGAAACTGGTCTCGATATAGAGTTCCTTGAGATTCTCGTCTTCGGCACGGAAAATCACCAGGGCCGAACCGCCTTTGGTGATTTTATAGGAGTTATCGACAATACCCACTTTCGGCCGTTTCGAATCAATCTTGAGCGTTACTTTCTTCACCGACCGGTTGCCCGCGAAAAAGTTCCACCGGCTCGCATCGCGCGCTTCAGCGACAAGTGTCACGCTGTCGGATTTGAGGCCGATGGATCGGCTCGGCACTTTAAGCTCGAACGACTTGGAGGTTTCCGGCGTACCGAGTTCCCCCTCGTCGAGCACCTTCTCATTACTGCCGCTGATGAGTTTTATCTTATACGAAACAATACCGCTTTCATCTTCGATCTTGATCTTCAGCGGCACCCGCCCGTTCCAATAGCCGCGGTTTTCCACCGTAATTTTCGGCGCGTCGCGCTCAAATGTCTTTGAGGTGTACAGATAGACACCTCCGGCAATGCCCGCAATCAGCAGACTCAAAAATACGACTCCGCCGTAGCCTTTCTTTCTTCTTCTCACTCCAACTCCTTTTCTATTGCTTTGAGGACTTTCGTCTCAAGCGTCGCCATGGACTCTCCCTCGACGATAAATCCGGCGGCGAACGGATGTCCGCCGCCGCTGAATTGCGCTGCGATACGGCTGACGTCGATACCGTCGTCCGTGCGCAAAGAGCCCCGGATCGAGCCGTCTTCGCGTTCACGAAACAGCAGTGCGACACGGACAGTAGGCAGTCCCATCGCCTCGTGCAGCGCACTTTCGCAATCTTCGGGCTGCGCGCCGCTGCGTTTGAGCATCTCCCGACTGACCCTGAGAACAACTACTCTGCCGTCAAGATGCAGCTGCATCGTTTCAAAAATCAGCCCTTTGAGCCGCAGGGCGGAAAGCGGCTGCCGTACGAACAGCGACCGATGGACCGCATGCACATCCGCTCCGGCACGCAGCAGTTTTGCCGCCGCTTCGAAAACCGCCGCATCGGTCCTGCGGCTCATGAACGCGACCGTATCGTCGGCCAGACCCGCATACAGCGCCGTCGCCATTTTGGGGTTGATGCGGATTCCTTCCTCTTCAAGCCACCGCAGCAGTACCATCGTCGTACTGGCGGCACCGGGATCGACCATCCGGATATCCCCGTATCCTTCATTCGTAGCGTGGTGATCGACGTTGATCAGCGTACACCCGGGCGACACTCCCAGCCGCGCATACGACGCACAGTCGAACGCGATCGCAAGATCGGCCCGCCCGTCATAGCGCGACGTCGTCTTTTCCGACCACGGGATACACTCCAGCCGCGCGTCGATCGTTTGCGTGGCGCAAAAAAGTGTGATCTTTTTCTGCAGACGCAGCAGATACGCATACATCGCGCAGGCGCTGCCCATGCTGTCCGCATCGGGATTGATGTGCGTGATCAGAACGATGCGTTCCGCCGCTTCGATCGCCTGTCTCAAGCCTCAATCCATCTTCATCGACAGATCGATCCAGTTCGCCTGATGGATCAACGCGCCCGTACTGATGGCGTCGACCCCAGTAGCGGCATACGACTCGATCGTCTCGAGCGTGATATTCCCGCTCGCTTCGAGCTTGATATGGGGGTGGTTCTCGTTTTTGTAAGCGACAACTTCCGAAAGCTGTTCGGGCGTCATATTGTCGCACATGACGATCTCCGCACCGACCGCCATCGCCTTTTTCGCTGCCGCGAACGTCTCCGCCTCGATCTCGATCTTGGCGGTAAAGGGGATTTTCCGGCGCGCTTCTTCCATAAAAGCGCCAAGGTCTCCGATGGTGCGAAGGTGCGTATCTTTGAGCATCAGGCAGTCATCCAGCCCCATCCGGTGGTTAACCGCCCCGCCGGTACGCGTCGCGTACTTCTCGAACTCGCGCAGCATCGGGCGCGTCTTTCGCGTATCGAGCAACGTCGTTCCGTACGGAGCGATCCGCTCGACGTAGCGGCGTGTCAGCGTCGCGATCGAACTCGCATGCAGCAGCATATTGAGGATCGGACGTTCGCAACGCAGCAGCGTATGGGAATCCCCGCGGATCTGCGCAATTTCCGCTCCCGCTTCGAACGCCTCCCCGTCAGCGACAGCCCATGCGATCCCGACCCCTTCAAGTGCCGCCAGCCGGTCGACATAAAGCGCCCCGGCCAGAACACCGTCACTTTTGGCCCGGATCCTCGCCGACGCCTCCGACGCTTCGAAAACCCGTGCATAGAGGTCGCCGCGGCCGACATCCTCGTCGATCACGCTGCGGACAAAGGTATCGATATTCACAGCGCCATCATCCTCTCGAGCGCGACCTTCGCCCATTCACGTGTCTCTTCGTCCACTTCGATCTCGTTGATCGGTTCCCCGTCTTCGATCGATTTCAGGGTATTGTAAAGATCCTCGAGTGTCGTTTCGTTCATCGTCGGGCACTCGGGTTTCGTCGATGAAAGCACATAGGTGTTTTTCGGACGCAGGCGGTTGACGAGATTGAACTCGGTGCCGACGGCAACCTTCTGATCTTCGGGCAGTGCGGTAATATAGCGGATCAGCTGCGACGTCGACCCGACGAAATCCGCCTTTTCGCAGATGGCCGGATCGCACTCGGGATGCACGGCGATCTTGATTCCCGGGTATTTCCTGCGGTAAAAAGCGATATCGTCGACGGTAAAAAGCTGATGGACCGAACAAAAGCCGTCATAACAGACGATATCCGCATCGGCGATATTCTCGTCAATGCCGATCACAGCGGACTTGAGTCCCATCATATTGGCAATGTTCTGCCCCAGGCAGCGGTCGGGAACGAAAAGAATCTTCTTGCCTTCCTGCAGCGCCGTTTCGATAATCTTCTTCGCATTGGAACTGGTACAGACCATACCGCCCATTTTCCCCACTTTGGCTTTGACATCGGCATTGGAATTGATGTAGGTGATGGGCAAAATATTCTCTTTGGCGATCCCCGCCTTTTCCATCGCCGCCACCGACTCGTCGAAATAGAGGCTGTCGATCATACGCGCCATCGCGCAGCAGGCGACCTTGGGCATGAGCACCCGCTTTTCGGGACTGAGAACCTTGACGCTCTGTCCCATAAATCCCACGCCGCAGAAAACGACGAATTCGCTGTCGTCCTCTCTCGTCTTTTTGGCCAGTTCCAGCGAATCGCCGGTGATATCTCCCATCTCGAAAACTTCGTCCCGCTGATAGAAGTGCGCGACGACCGTCACGCTGAGTTTCTCCTTGAGTTCGCGAATCTTCGCTTTGAGCTCTTCTGTATTGTCCTTCAAACCGATCCTTCTGCTGCCCGCTATACAGACTGGGCTGAAATTAATCGAATTATAACCAAAGCGTCGTTACCATATCCCTTATACTTTCAGTTCGCCAAGGCACTTCATGGATTTTCTTACCAATCTCAACGCCCAGTTTTATATTGCCGCCTATCTCGTCGGCGGGATCCCCTTCGGGCTGATTCTCGCCCGCGTCTTCGCCGGTGTCGACGTCAAAGCGGCCGGTTCGCACAGCATCGGCGCGACCAACGTCCTGCGAGTCGTCAAGGAAAAAGACCCCGTCCTGGCCAAAAAACTCGGGGCGGCCACCCTCGCACTCGACGCGCTCAAAGGGATCGCCGTTTTGCTCGCCGCCAAGGCGTTCGGACTCAGCGATGCCGCCCAGTGGGGGGTGGCCGTCCTGGCCGTGGCCGGCCACTGCTTCAGTCCCTACCTGTGGTTCGAAGGCGGCAAAGGCATCGCCACCGGTATGGGCGTCATGCTCGTGATGCTGCCGGTCGAAACACTGATTGCCCTGACAGTCTGGGGACTGATGGCCAAAACGGTCCGTATCTCTTCGCTCTCTTCACTGACGGGTGTGTTGGCCCTCCTGCTTTCGAGTTTCGTCATCCACCCGCAGATGGCGCATGCTCCGGTCATTCTGATCGTCGTGATTCTCTTTTACAAGCATATCCCCAATATTGTCCGCCTGCTCCGAGGCGAGGAGAAACGCGTCGTATGATAACGATCGGGATCCACGATCTCACATTCGAATGTATTATCGGCATTCTCGATTTCGAGCGTACCGATCCGCAGCGGGTGGTCGTCGATATCACGATCGGTTACGCCTACGATGCGGACGGCAATTTTATCGATTATGCCGCCGTCGCCGAAAAGGTCAAGGCACGGATGATTTCAGAGCGCTTCACGCTTGTCGAAGAGGCTCTCGAGACCCTTTCGGCAGATCTCAAAAGGGAATTTCCGACGATAAAATCGCTAACCTTAACAATTTCTAAACCCGACATCCTCCCTGACTGCCGCGTTTGCGTAACGAAAAAATCTGTTTTTTAAAGAAAATTGAAAACAACTTTAAAATTTTCTAAAACTGTGATATACTTCGCGTCAAATTTCCATATATCGAGGACAATGCATGCGCATTCTGATCATTGAAGATGAAATCACACTCAACAAGACCCTGGCGGAAGGCCTCAAAGAGTTCGGCTACCAAAGCGACGTCGTCGAAACACTCAAAGACGGAGAATACTATCTCGATATCCGCAATTACGATCTGATCCTGATGGACTGGATGCTGCCCGACGGCAACAGCATCGATATCATTCCCGATATCAAAGCCAATACGCCCAAAACGGCCGTCGTCGTCCTCTCCGCACGCGACGACAACGAGAGCGAGATCGCGGCGCTGCGCGCCGGTGCGGACGACTTCATCCGCAAACCGTTCGATTTCGACGTGCTCGTCGCACGCCTCGACG